>JAQVWS010000116.1 GCA_028709585.1 Syntrophomonas sp.
ACCTGCCCGCACGCACTTCTGGGAGGTAGTAGCCCGATTATAATTACGCTGGTCAACACCCAGAAACACATCCTTGAACTGGTTCATTCCCGCATTGGCAAAAAGCAAAGTGGGATCATTTATTGGAACCAGTGAAGAGCTCTCCACTATTGTATGCTGCTCCCGGGCAAAATACTGCAAAAAAGTCTCCCTAATCTCACTGCTGCTCCACACAAATTTGGCCTCCTCAACAAATATTAACCCTCATTAAACTATTTTCTTTTATTAATCGGACTGTGTCAACAATCCCTTAAATATCAACAATTTTTAAATACAAATGGCAGATGATGATTTTTAGGGAAGCAGTTAGAGGAACGGCAATCAGCATACCCCATATCCCCATCAGCTGGCCCCCTGCCAACAGAGCAAAAACAATCAGCAAAGGATGCATCCCCACTTTGTCGCCTATAATCCTCGGGCTGATTACATTAGCCTCAATTTGTTGCAGGATGAATATTGCTAAACCCATATATAATGCTTTTTGGGGAGATTCAGACAGAGCCAGAACAACCGCTGGAATTCCTCCTAATAAAGGCCCGAAATACGGAACTAAATCGCTAATAGCAGAAATAATCCCGATTAGCAGCGCAAACTTCACTCCAATCAGAAATGCAGCTGCACCTGTCAGCACCCCGATGATAACCGCAATTAGTAAATATCCTTTACTGAATTCGATTATCACTGTATCAATCTGCCCGCTCAGGCTGCATACCTCATGCCTGGTCTTGGGCGGCAGGATATTTAAGAATGCTGCACTTATTCCCTCCCAATCTCTTAGGATATAAAATGCCAGAATTGGTGCAAATATAATAATAAATACCTTGCTTAACAGGCTGTAGATTACGGATACAAAATCCTGCAGAGCTCCATAAATATAGTTTTCAACATTACTTACGTTTTGTTGAATTAATTGATGGAATTTTTCCGGACCCTTAATATCATTGACCTGCTCCATAACCTGTTCAAACTGGCGGACATATTCAGGCATAATAGCTGCTACACTGCTCATTTCCTTAGCCAGTTTAGGTATAACCAGCCATAAAGTCAAGGTTAACAAAATAACCGCCAGTATGTATATGATTATTATAGCCCATACTCGCCTTATCCCTTTTTTCTCTATCCACACAACCGGCCGGTAAAGAAAATAGGCAATTATTCCCCCCAGGAGAAAGCTTAATAAAACCTCCCTAATCAAAAATAAAAAATAAAATGTGGCACCCGCCACCGCCATTAAAAGCAGACAGCGAAAAACTCTATTACGAAGAAGCCACGGCATTTAATTGCACCTGCTTTCTACAATAACCCGGGGGTCTCATCCATTGCAATCAAACTGCCGTCTTCACCTACTTCATATAGGTTCAGCCTGCCGCGTGCATAATTTAACTCCATAAAACAATTCCAGCAATAATACTGATCACTGCCGACTTTTCCAACTTGAAGTCCTCGACAAATCGGGCATTTTAAAATCATTTAAATTCACTTCCTTTCTGTTCCATCATTACACTATTAATACCTGCCCACCTTATCTTTTGCAGGGGTATTTCATTGCGGCCTTCCAAAATATCCATTATGACCCCGGAAGAAAGCTCAACCCCTCTTACCTGTTTATCTTCGCAATTAATTATGAAATCGCTAAGAACTCCCATTTCCCTGCCCTGCAAATCAAATATTACATCACCAATTTTCTTTTCATATATGGATGATTCTTCCCCATGTGCATATGATTTAATACAACTCGCATCCCATATCAGAACAGAGTCTTCCCCTAACCTGAAATCATCCCGCAGCAGTATACCTGAATCTGCCTCATCTCGCTTAATTACCAAATAAGCCAGCTTGAAATCATCTCCAATTACTGCTTTTTCAACTGTCCCTATAATCTCTGCCGAGTCTTCCAGCACAATTGGCAGGCTTTTGATATTGCGCACCTTCATCTATCATTCCTCCTGCTGGGCTTTTATTAATATTTTTACCCAAAAGAAAAAAATGCACCCTAATAGATACACTTATTATTGTTGATATATAGAAAGCGGCTAATTGAACTATTATTATAAAGGAGCCTATAATCAGCTATAATGGCATTATAGTAAATGGAAATAGCTCGAAACGTTAGCAGGAGGTTTTTTACGCATGGATCTGTTTTCTGCAAGTGAGGCTCAAAGAAAAGATGGGGGTGCTCCTCTGGCATGGAGGATGCGGCCCGGCAGTCTTGACGAAATAGTAGGTCAGCAGCATATTGTGGGCCCAGGCTCACCGCTGCGCAGGGCTATTGAGAAAGATACTCTGCATTCATTTGTTCTCTATGGTCCACCGGGAACCGGCAAAACAAGTATAGCCCAAATAATAGCCTCGATGACCCATTCTCATTTTGAATACCTGCAGGCAGTAACTGCCGGTGTTGGTGATATTCGCAAAGTAGCTGGCGCTGCTGAAGAGCGGCGCAAATATTACCAACAGCAGACCATTTTGTTTGTGGATGAAATTCATCGTTTTAACAAGGGGCAACAGGATGTGCTGCTCCCCTTTGTTGAAGATGGCACGTTAATTCTGATTGGAGCAACCACTGAAAATCCTCTCTATGAGCTTAATACCGCCCTGCTTTCCCGGATGAAGCTGTATATACTGGATGCCTTGAATGAAGCTGACATTAAACAAATCATGAAAAATGCCTTACAGAACAGCGACAAAGGACTGGGCCAGCTGCATGTCAAGATAGATGATGAAAGCATGGCTATTCTTGTACAGGCTTCCCAGGGAGATGCACGTACTGCACTTAATATATTGGATACTCTTAATAATTCCTATACCAGCCCAGACGGGCACCTGGAAGTAAATCCCGAACTGCTGAAAAAGATCACCGGAAAGCTTATAATCAAATATGACCGCAGCGGCGATTACCATTATGATACAATTTCGGCTTTCATTAAAAGTATTCGCGGTTCAGATCCCGATGCAGCTTTATACTGGATGGCGGTCATGCTGGAAGGGGGGGAAGACCCCAAATATATTGCCCGGCGCCTTATTGTTCACGCTGCAGAAGATATAGGCTTAGCTGATCCGAATGCACTCAGTATAGCTGTTGCTGCCGCCAGCGCGGTTCAATTTATTGGGCTTCCTGAAGCGCGTATACCCCTGGCTGAAGCAACTATTTACCTGTGTACCGCTCCCAAAAGCAACAGCAGTAAAATAGCTATTGATGAGGCTCTGGCGCTGGTGCGCAACAGCAAACGGATAACTGTGCCGGCTCATATAGCCGATAGTTCTCATTCTCAGGCGGCCAGGAAACTAGGCAAAGGCAAAGGCTACAAATACCCCCATGACTTTGGCGGTTATGTTGAGCAGGACTATCTGCCGGAAGAAATTAGATCGATCAGCTTCTATAATCCCAGCAATAATGGATATGAGAATAACGTTCGTAAATTCCTGCAATCTCTGCCTAACCAAAATAAAAAATAACCCAGTCTGCAACATACAGAATGGGTTATTTATACCGGAAGAAACTGTGGATTATGGGGTTCTATTTAATTACTTCATCAATAACTTTTTGCAATTGACTTTTATTTTGCGCCCCTACTATGCGTTTGACCTCCTTGCCGCCTTTAAAAAACAGCAGGGTGGGTATTCCCCTGATCCCAAATTGTCCAGCTATAGATTGATTCTCATCTACATTGACTTTAGCTACCACAATTTTACCTGCATTCTCATCTGCTAAAGTATCTACAATAGGTCCTACCATTTTACAGGGGCCACACCATGGTGCCCAAAAATCTACTAATACCGGCAACTCTGACTGCAATACTTCCTTCTGAAAAGTCATGTCGGTTACAGTTTTAACATTAGCCATCTAAAAATCCTCCTTCACTTTTCATTTAATAAATCTGCTCATTACCCTTATAATTTCATCAAAGCTTTGATCCTGGTCATCGTTATCCATTGATTTAACAATACAGCGCCGGGCATGATTCTTAAAGATTACTATTCCTGCCTGATTTACAGCAGATTTTATCGCTGCTATTTGGTTTAATATCTCCCCGCAATCTGCTTCCTCTGCAATCATCCGCTGTACGCCTCTTACTTGTCCTTCTATTCGTCTAAGCCGGCATATAACATTTTTACGCGTATCGGCTGACATGTGCTCACCTCTTTATACCCCTGATAGGTATTATTATAGAAATTATATGCAATAAGTATAATTATGTCAAATATAATAATTGTCTATACTCCTATATCATATGGGAAGGTAATAAAAAAAAATAGGAGCAGTTCATACGATACCGCTCCGTTCTGTCGTCATCTTATTGTGGTTAGCTTTTATCGCCAAAGCACATAATAAATCCCAATACCTGCACTCAATGAAATCAGCAGCCATATAAAGGTTCTTATTATCTCGCCTTTTACCTGTTTTGCTAGTTCCTCCATTTATTAGCGGCTCCCTTCTAACATCATTTATTATCTCACTATAAATCAAAATATATGTACATAAGCACTCAAAAAATTATAACACAGTTTTCCATAGCAAGCATTGTTCTTTCTTTACAAGTTTGCAAAATAGCAACAATTATCACCCGTTTATTTAAAGCTACTGTCTGGTGCTATTAATATTATGGTATTCGAGGGGGGATAGGTTGCTTCCGTTAACAGTTCTTCGGATACCTGGACACCATTAAGCTTTACCAGTCGATAGGTTTTTATCTGCATTCCACTTTCACCTTGCTGCTGCACTATACGTTCCTGGGGCTTAAGAGCCGTACTTGTTTTTTCCACAATCATGGGATCAAGTACCGTCTGCTGGCGAATTAGGGATATTTCTTTGCCTGCTTCAGTTTGACAGCCATAAATCTTTGCCAGCAACTGTTTATCCTCTATTGATAAATGCAGTAATATTGGATCATTCATATTGTTCATGATTTTAAAACCCTGGGAAGAAGCCCTTTGCATCGATTTGTCAGCCAATTGGATATGGGCACTCAAACATGATTCATAAATAGTATCAGCAATAATTTTATAGGCCCTATCTGTTTCAACTTGTTGCTTCAGTTTATCAGATATGGAAAATGTATCACCCGGGATAATAACAGTACCATTAATAATCTCTATATATTTTTCAAGGTCTTTTTGGGTGGTTAGGTTATAATCCAGCTTGGTTGCAGAAACACCTACTAATTCTTTCACATTTTTTATATCTTCATTTTTGACACGCGGTGATAATTCATTATACACCAGGCTGACCGGTCCAAGATTACCCTGTGACAGTGCTTCGTTAATCACATAAAGAGTAGCATTTATGTCTAATGCTGAGCCATATTCATGACTTATATACTCTAAAACTCCGTCATTATATATAACTCGTGCATCGAAAGCTTGTTTATCAGTTCTCTCCTTGATCTCCAGCAGTTTTGCGGAGATCTGCCCAACATCATCCAACACCAGGATTGGTGCAATATTGACGGTTTTTCCTCTTATTAATGAATTTTTCCAAAGGGAATCTGTTGCCCGAGGATTATCAACTAATTCATTAACTTTTTGCAGGGTTTTATCTAAATCATATCGTATCCCAATATCCTCGATGGGAAAAGAAATGGTTTCGCTGGTGCTGGTTATTTTCAGATGCATTACAGCATCCCATTCATTCATGCCTTTCTCCAAACTCCCCCAAGCAGCTTGACGCGTCTGGTTGGCGATAGTAACGCCGCCCACCCAAAAGTTCGATGGATATATCTTCTCATCTCTAGCCGCAAGAGCCAGTGATGATAAACATATAGTGATTATGACGGCTACTATTATAAGCGATATGACCCTGGCCATGGTCTTTGTTCCGTCTGTCATATCATTTCTCCCAAGTTAATTATTTGGCAAACTCAGAAAGTTCCATAAACTTACCTTGTTTATCCGCCATATTAAATACCTCTTCAGTAACTATTGTACCAGCCTGAATAATAACGCTTCCTCTGCTATCTCTTATATCCTGGATTACTTTTTTGCCGAGCAAAAACTGCTTCTGTCTTTCCTTGAATAAAGATGTCCCATCCGAGGATTTTACTGTTGGAGCAGATATTGCTTGCGAAGCGGCTGGTTCAACAACCGAAGCCAATTCTTCTGTAGAAGTTATGGGCAGAGAAACCGGATCAGGTCTGGCCGCGAAGCCTGCTTCAGGTGCTGCTACAGATTTTTGCGGCGCACTAGATTGCTCAGAAGTTATAGGATCTAAATTACTTACTTTTTCTCTAATTACAATCACATCTGAGCCATAAGTCAGTACATCCTCAGCTTGAACAGAATCGATTACACTCTCATCCTGGGCAGTTTTATACTCGAGCCTTACTACCTTTCCAGTCTTTTCATCGATTTCATACTCACTGATGATCCCAATTAGATTGCCTTTGTTGGTCAAAACCCGGTTTCCTTTTACTTTAATGTTTCTCTGTAAAAGGCTGTTGGCATTAGAGGTATCATTTATAGTGGCCAGAAGATTTTCGCTCTCAGTTGTGACAGCGTGCTCTCCCACTCCCATTACTGCCTTATAGGGCAAAATTCTCGCGCCCACATACCAGCTGCCGTTGCTGACCAGAATAAATTCCACCCTCCCTTCTTCGGGGTTGATCACCAGATCCTTAACCTGTCCAATCTTTGTCCCCTCAATAATAGAGAAAACTGGCAGGTCTATGATCTCCTGGCTTCTCTTCATTTCACAAACTCCCTTCATCTGCTTCTTCTTGCTGCATTTTAGCGGATACATTCAGCTGAACCAAACGTGGTACTTTTGCTAAAGGTGTATCCGGTATGCTGAGCCGTGATAATTCAGCTCTTAAAATCCTCATAAAAGAAAGTTGACGATTCATTTCGTTTATTATATCAGGTTGCAGGTTATTTTTGCCATTATATATATTTATATTTAGAAGATTTTCCGCCTCTTCATATCTGCCCAAATCTTTATATAAATTCAGGATTTCCATCGTTAACAGATATTTAAGTTCCGCATCTCTCGTTAATTCACAAGCCAAGGCGAAATTACGAACCGCGTCCTCATACTGCTTAGCTGATTTACGTATAAAGCCCATGTCAATCAATTTATTAATTTCATCATAGGAAATTGCTTCCGGTTCGGGTTCGGGCTGCAATTCCGGCTCCAACTCCGGTTCAAGTATCAATTCAGGCTCAGTCTCCGCCTCTGCTTCCGGTTGTAGTTCTGGTTCCAGCTCGGGTTCGGACTCCAAATCCGGCTCCAACTCCGGTTCAAGTATCTGCTCAGGTTCAGTCTCCGCCTCTGTTTCCGGTTGTAGTTCTGGTTCCAGCTCTGGTTCGGACTCCAAATCCGGCTCCAACTCCGGTTCAAGTATCTGCTCA
>JAQVWS010000117.1 GCA_028709585.1 Syntrophomonas sp.
GGCGGCTTCATCCCATTGAGGCCAGCTCTGCACACAAATACTATCGGCATGACTGCAGATATGCCACATTTCTTCGCATATATGCGGCGCAAACGGGCTTAACAGGATAATTAGGGTATTAATAGCTTCTCTTAAAACGTGCAAATCCTGCTCTTCCTGATCACGATACTGATACAGCGTATTGCTGAGTTCCATAATAGCGCTGATAGCCGTGTTGAAATTGAATCGATCCTGTATATCGTCACTGACTTTTTTAATAGTGGAATGGGTTTTATAGCGAAGTTTACGGGCTGGAGCTTCAAGTTGGCTAAACTGCTCCGGTATTTGTATTCCCTGAATATCATCTGCACAGTCCGCAACCAGCCGCCATACCCGGTTGAGGAATCGGTATGAACCTTCCACTCCCTGGTCGCTCCATTCCAGATCTCTTTCCGGGGGGGAGGCAAAGAGAATGAAAAGCCGTGCGGTATCGGCTCCGTAAGCGTTTATAATATCTTCGGGACTGACCACATTGCCTTTGGACTTGGACATTTTGGAACCGTCTTTTAAAACCATGCCTTGGGTTAACAGATTAGTAAAAGGTTCCTTACAGGATAGCATGTTAATATCATTCAAGAACTTGGTAAAGAAGCGAGCGTACATGAGATGCAATATAGCATGCTCCACTCCGCCAATATACTGATCAACCGGCATCCAATAATCCACGGAATCCTTGCTGAAGGGCAGATTGCTGTTATGCGGGTCGCAATACCGGTCAAAGTACCAGGAGGAACATACAAATGTATCCATGGTGTCGGTTTCCCGGCGCGCTTCTTTTCCGCAACCGGGACAATTGGTCTTGTAAAAGGATTCTACATAATTAAGCGGTGACTCACCCGAAGGCTTGAATTCAACATCTTCGGGCAGCAGTACCGGCAGCTGATCTTCCGGTACGGGGACCAATCCGCAATCTTCGCAATAGACCATGGGTATTGGAGCCCCCCAGTAACGCTGCCGGGAAATGAGCCAATCCCGCAAACGGAAGTTAACAGTTCCTTTGCCAATACCCGCGGATTCCAAAAAAGCAGTAATCCGCTTTTTACCTTCATTTACACTCAGGCCGCTGTATTCCATGGAATTGACCATTAAACCATCACCAATATAAGCCTCTTTCATTTCGTCCCCATTCCCGGGTGAATCTTCCGATTGAATAACTACCTTAATGGGCAGATCATATTTGCGGGCAAATTCAAAGTCGCGTTCATCATGAGCAGGAACCGCCATAATGGCCCCGGTTCCGTAGTCCATCAATACATAATTGGCAATCCAGATTGGGATTTTCTCACCGTTCATAGGGCTGACAGCGTAAGCACCGGTGAAAACGCCTTCCTTCTCGGTATCTGTTGAGGTACGGGCAACATCACTTAAAAACTGTATTCTACGGACAAACTCCCGTATTTCGCCTTCTTGGGTTGTGTTTCGGGAGATCTTTTCTACCAGAGGGTGTTCGGGGGCCAAAACCATATAAGTTACACCAAAGACCGTATCGGGACGCGTAGTAAAAACGGTTAAAACCTCATCATAGCCTGCTATCGCCAGGTCAAATTCACAGCCTTCGCTGCGTCCGATCCAGTTCCTTTGCATGGTCTTAACCTTTTCCGGCCATCCGGGCAGGATTTCCAGGTCGTCCAGAAGACGGTCTGCATAGTCAGTTATTTTGAAAAACCACTGGGCCAGCTGTTTCTTGGTTACTGTGGTTTCACAGCGTTCACAACAGCCTTCCACTACTTGCTCGTTAGCCAGTACGGTTTGACAGGAAGGACACCAGTTCACAGCGGCGCTTTTCTTATAAGCCAGTTCTTTTTCATAAAGCTTTAGAAACATCCATTGGGTAAATTTATAATAATCCGGTTTGCAGGTGGCCAATTCACGATCCCAATCATAACTGATACCCAGGGTTTTCAGCTGAATCTTCATGTTTTCGATGTTGGCGTAAGTCCACTTGGCAGGATGGTGCCCATGCTTAATCGCTGCATTCTCAGCCGGTAAGCCGAATGAATCCCACCCCATAGGATGCAGCACATTAAACCCTTGCATTTTTTTAAATCGGGCGATAACGTCGCCAATGGCATAATTACGAACATGACCCATGTGCAGGTTGCCGGAGGGATAGGGAAACATCTCCAGATCGTAATACTTAGGTTTGCCCGGTTCTTCATCTACCTTGAAAAGGTTATTATCTTCCCAATACTTTTGCCATTTAGTCTCAATCGATTTGAAATTATAGATGCTATCCATAAGCAGCCTCCTTCAGGTTTTGGTTCAGAAAACATAAAAAAACCCTCATCCCCTGATAGGGACGAGAGTTGTTCCCGTGGTACCACCCTAATTGACAAATTAAAATGGTGGAGCTAGTGGGACTCGAACCCACGGCCTCTTGAATGCCATTCAAGCGCGATCCCAACTTCGCCATAGCCCCACGCTTCTTTGTCCGCTCGAGATTTTAACGGAATATCCGCCACAGGCTACTTAAATCACCTGTGAAGCTCCCCGGCGAGTTCAACAATATATTACCGCCTTACACCAAGCAGCGGCTCTCTGTTCATGGATTGTTTACTACTCCGGCTCATCGCCTGTATTTATTATTAAGTTTTCATCACGAGCAATATTCTACAATATATATTAGTTGAATGCAACTGAAAAGTAGTATTGTCACCAGCCTAACGATAGTTTTATAGATGATGGGTAATAGAAATAGCAATTTCATCTTTTTATTGCTTTAGGGGAGGAATTTGAAATTCCAACAGGTGGCGGCGATAGCGCTGGGGCACGAAATGAGATTGCAAGCGAGGATTGCAGCGTGATTCGATACTTATTCGCTGAAAATAATGCTGCCATAGCAGCTGCCAATGGCTCTCTTCCGGTGGCAGATCTGCTTGCATATGATAAGAAAAATTAGTCAGATACCATTTGAATTGGAGGAGGGAATTATCTCTACAGTGACCTTTGCCATCATAAACAATTGCCAAATTTCTCTTCTGGTCATGAATAACCCAACGTTCCCCAGCCAAACGGTCAGCAAAGTGATCCGCAAGCAGAGTCAGAATGTGATGATCAGGTGACAGTGCGGCATATAAAAAATTGCCGCTATCTCGAAAACGTAGTAAACCTAAGAAGCGATGGGTTTCCGCAGTAACCTTTCTATCCAGTTTATGCACGGGATAGACGGCGGAATGGCTATGATAAAGATCTACTTTGGCTCCCAGTTTAAAACCCAGACGAAGATAATTAAGAATTAGCTCTTCTTTGTCAGGCGATGAGGATAGATACACATGGTAGACCTTAACTAAGGCATTTGCTGATATTTTATCTTCAATAGCCTGGTAAACGCGTTTGGCAAGAGTCGGATCGGTGCAAACTGCTACACTGCTCAGCAGCAGCGTGGGCTGGTAGTATTCTTGCTGGTAGATGCCGGCAGCGGTTTCATTATAATAGTGGTGATATATGCAGGTTAAAAGACCGTCGAAACTGCCGTCATATAAGTAGTCCATAAATTATTTCTCCTTAATACATCTAAAAAAGGCTCATTTGAGTAAAAGAGGGCTTGGGCAGCATAAGGCGGCGGATCGCCGCCGGATTATAAGGCATATTTCCAGGATAAATTCCTTTGCAGGTTACAAAATATTGTGCCCGTTTAAAAACGACCCCCAGCTTTTTCAATTGATCAGCTGATATGGCTACTACACGTCGCTGGTTAATGATACGCCAGGCTGATTTTGTGCCAATACCAGGTACCCGCAGCAGTTCCTCATAAGAAGCCCGATTAATCTCCAGGGGGAAGTACTCCGGATGTCTTAGTGCCCAGGCTGATTTTGGGTCTATCTCGGTTTCCAAATTGGCGTGGTTAGCATCGACTAATTCTTCAGCTTTGAAATGGTAGAAGCGGAGCAGCCAGTCCGATTGGTAAAGACGATGTTCCCGCAGCAGCGGCGGAACAGATGTTAGGGCAGGTAGATTGGAATCTTGATTTACAGGTACATACGCTGAGAAATACACGCGTTTTAATCCGAAATTTTTATATAGGGCCTGGGTTGTATGCAGAATAGTCAGATCATTATCCTGACTGGCTCCTACAATCATCTGGGTTGATTGACCACCGGGGACAAAGCGGGGAGTACGGTGAAAATGTCTACGGTCATCCTTATATAACAGGATCTGATCCTTGAGCTGCTGCATGGAGGCATATAGAATCGGAAGAGACTTTTGGGGTGCCAGAAGGCGTAAACTGTGTTCAGTGGGTTGTTCAATATTGACACTCATCCGGTCGCAAAGCATTCCGGCTCGATTTATTAAAGAAGGATCAGCACCGGGGATTACCTTAACATGGATATAGCCGTGGAACTCGTATTCTTTACGCAGCAAAGTCAGGACCTGGATGATTTTTTCCATAGTATGATCAGGAGATTTCTCTACTGCCGAGCTTAGAAACAAGCCTTCGATATAGTTGCGCCGGTAAAACTGCAAGGTAAGATCGGCAAGCTCCCGCGAAGTAAAACTGGCCCGGGGAATGTTATTGGAACGCCTGCTTACGCAATAACAGCAGTCATAAACACAATCGTTACTCAGCAACACTTTTAATAACGAAATACATCGTCCGTCAGCAGACCAGGTATGACATATACCGAACAATTTGGCATTTCCGGTTCCACCCTGATTCTTTCGCGCGACGCCGCTGGAAGAACAAGAAACATCAAATTTGGCAGCACCGGCTAGAATATCAAGCTTGGTGAGGACATCCATTCGCAGTCACCTCAATACGTTAAAAATAATGCTCTGGCAATGATTTTAGTATACAACAAAAACATAGCTTTGCAAACATGTGTTCGGAGAAACTTTAAACAGAACATGAAGGCGGGAAAGAATAGGATTGCCATCAATAATTGCAAAATTAGCTTATAATATTAGTTAAACAATGAGCACATTAATTATAAAGGAGTATTTTTACACCAATATGTATGATTTTTTATTTAAATGCTTTATTAAAAATAGTGATGATATAAAAAACCCCGCAGTTCGGGATCAATATGGGAAGATAACCAGCATTGTAGGCATCGTTGGGAATATATTTCTTTTTATCATAAAGTTTATAGTTGGCACTTTGTCCCACAGTGTATCAATTATCGGCGATGCTGTGAACAACCTTTCGGATGCGGGCTCATCTGTTATATCATTGGTAAGCTTTAAAATGTCCGGCAAGCCCCCCGACAAAGATCATCCGTTCGGGCATGCCAGAATTGAATATATTGCATCTTCAATCGTGGGGTTTATTATCCTTTTGATAGGGTGGGAATTGATAAAAACCTCTTATGAAAAAATACTGCATCCCAGTGCTATTGAATTTAATATAGTTACACCCTTCGTACTAGTGTTTTCCATTCTGGTGAAATTGTGGCTATATAATTTAAATATCAGAGTGGGGAAACGCATTAATTCATCGGTTGTACAGGCAACTGCTGCGGATAGTCTAGCAGATGTTACTGCTACTTCCGCTGTACTGGCATCAATAATTATTAGTCCGCTAATAGGGTTTGAATTGGATGGTTACATGGGAGTGGCCGTAGCAATTTTCATTATGATATCGGCAATCAAGATCCTTAGAGATATGCTTGACAATCTTTTGGGTAAAATGCCTTCTAACGAATTAATAAAAATGATTGTTACTCATATTAAAAAATATCCCGGTGTTATTGGCATTCATGATCTGGTGGTACACGATTATGGACCTAATCGAAGTTTTGCTTCTGTTCATGTTGAAGTTGATGCTCGGGTTGATGTTTTGGAAAGTCATGATTTAATTGATAATATCGAGCGCGATATTGCTGCAGAATTAGGTATACCTTTAACTATCCATATGGACCCGATAGTATTGGACGACCCCTTTATAAACGAAATGTACCAACTAACCGAGCAAGTTATAAAAGAGATAGATGCTTCCTGGTCAATCCATGACTTTAGAATAGTAAAGGGTGTTACCCACAGTAATATTATTTTTGATGTAACGGTCTCTTTTGATTGTGCCAGAGAAGAAAGCGATATAACCAAAGAGATTACCTACGGAATTAAGAATATAAATGCAGATCTGTACCCGGTAATCACTGTTGACCGTGCTTTTGCAGAATATTCAAATATAAACCATTTATCATAACTTACAAATTCGGACTATGGCCAATCCTGATCCAGTCGGTAAAAACCCCAGCCTTTCCACTGCCATACCTGGGAATCAGAAGAGGTACGGGCGGGCTTTAGCCATCCGCTGATAGAGTAAGTGGATGCCTGTACCAGCAGTATATTCTTACCGTCATTATTTGGGTCTTCTATCTGCAGGGTTTTTATAGGTTGATCCAGGGCGGAAGACATCCAGAGTGGTTTCATGTGCTTCTGCAGCAGATTATACAAGAAAAGGTGTTGACTGAAGCGCGGATCATCCTGCAGAATCCAGAAAGGTTTATCCGGGCCGTAATTGCCTTTCTTCCAGACCACCATAAGCAGGTCCTCCACTGAATCATGGTTGACATCAGCCAGTATGAAGGACTGCACCATCCAGTTTTCTGGTGAATTCCACAATAGCTCATCATTTTCATAAACACTTAATATTCGCTTATTAAGAACATAGGTTTCTGGACTGCCATCATGATCCAGATCTTTTAGAACCGTCTGCTCCGCACAACCTGCCAGGAAAGGCAACAGCCAACGAGAACTGCTGACCCATCCCGTTACACAGGCCAGCAGCAGCGTAATTACCATTATTTTAGCTAGCTTAATTTGGGGCTGTTTCATTACTTAATTTGAGCCTGCATGATTGGCTTTTTGGGCCGTAAAAGTTGCAGTCCAGCCAGGAAGAGCAGGGGTTTGCTGCCGGGACAGCATTTCCTTCCACTTTTCATCGGTCAAGCGGTCAGATGATGGCCAAGGGAATTCATAATACGAATATACAGCGCCGCGAACAATGCGCAGTTTACCATCCAATGGAACTACTGCAAAGATTTGCTGCACGTATCCGGTTGCTTCTTCCAGTACCATGCCATTAGGGTCGGTTGCCACATCAGCAATCAAGCCTGCCGGATTATCCCACATTTTAGCAATGTTTCCATTGATTTTGTCCCGCAGAGCTTCTATCCAGAAGTGCTCAAGATGTACCCCGAAGCTGCGTATTAATTCATAATCAGCCTCTGCCAGAGCGGTGTTGCTTAATTCTTTTTCTGAGATGTTTTTCAGCATTAATGATAAATCCTGCATACGCTGCAGACTGTCTGCATCTCGTTCATTTAACAGACTGCGGCTCTGCAATCCTTCCCGGGTCATAGCCGCCAGCGATGCCAGTCG
>JAQVWS010000009.1 GCA_028709585.1 Syntrophomonas sp.
ATTATAGGTGGGAATAGGAAATGTAAATACACGCTCTTCAACATCGCCCTGCATCATTACTTCGGCAAAAGCCTGATTAAGAATATCCATCTCTGCCTGGAATTCGCCGTAGGTGGCATCCATATATTTACCGCCGATGATAACCGGTTCATTTTTCATAAAGTTCGGTACTTTCAAATCCATGGTGATATTGGTAAACGGGGTCTGAAAACCAACCCGGGTGGGCACGTTCATATTAAAAACAAACTCCTGTAATCCCTGTTTTACCTGTTTATATTCCAGTTGATCATAACGAATGAAGGGGGCCAGGAGAGTATCAAAATTGGAGAATGCCTGGGCGCCTGCTGCTTCACCCTGCAGAGTAAAGAAGAAGTTTACTATCTGTCCCAGTATGGAGCGGAAATGTTTGGCTGGCCCGCTGGCCACTTTGCCCCGCACTCCTTTAAACCCTTCCAACAGTAAATCACGGATATCCCAACCTACACAGTATACACCCAGGATACCCAGATCGTGGATGTGTAAGTCGCCGCTGTTTTGCGCCTCTTTCATTTGGGGGGTATAAATCTGATCCAGCCAATATTGCGACACAATTACTGATGACAGGTGAAAATTCATCCCCTGTAAGGAATAAGTCATATTGGAATTCTCTCTTACCCGCCAGTCATTGCGGCCCAGATAATTAGCTATAATCTGGTTGTTCTGAATCAGCTGCTCTGCGTTGCGTATATTTTCATGCTGTTTACGATAGAGAATATAGGCTTTGGCAGTTTTATAATGACCGTTCTTAACCAAAACCTTTTCCACCAGATCCTGAATGCCTTCTACCGTAGCAATGTCATCACCGTCAACATATTGGGCAATTTCCACAACCTTATCGGCCAGTTCCTGCGCAGTTTTATAGTCCTTTCCGCCTACGGCTCGGGCTGCCTTGAAAATAGCGTTCGATAGTTTTTCCTTGTCAAAGGACACTATGCGTCCGTCTCTCTTTTTTATCTTACTTATATCCACAATAAATCCTCCCTGTAATATAATAGACCTGCTCCAATAGTCCTAAAATCAATTAGTACAATATGTATGGTTCATTACTTAAAGCAACCACTATATATAGTATATTTATATTATTATTAAAAGCCAGTCTTTTTTTTACTTTTTTTATGATTGGAATGATTCTTTTAAGGATAGCCAAAAAAGAGAGCCAGATTTACCTGACTCGGCATTGCGTTTATTATTTTTATTATTATCTATTATTTCTTTTGGTCTATTTTTCTATTTAACAGGGCTTGGACTTTTAAGGGCAGTCCAAAGAGATTGATGAATCCTTCAGCGTCTTTCTGACTGTATATCTCATCGGTGCTGAAGGTTGCTAACTCTTCACTGTAAAGGGAATAAGGTGAACAAGAACCAACCGCTGTACAGTTGCCTTTATAAAGCTTAACTCTTACACTGCCGGTAACGGTTTGCTGCGTCTCATCCACGAAGGCATCCAGGGCTTTTTTCAGCTTGCTGAACCAGTTGCCATCATAAACAAGTTCTGCGTATTTCAGTGCTGCCTGCTCCTTGAATTGCAGAGTGCGGCGATCCAAGGTCAGCCTTTCCAGCTCTTCGTGGGCAGCATAAAGAATCGTACCTCCCGGGGTCTCATAAACACCTCTTGATTTCATGCCCACCAGGCGGTTTTCCACCATACTTACGATTCCTACGCCATTTTCTCCTCCAAGCTGATTCAGCTTTGTGAGCAGCTCCACCGGAGCATAACTCCGCCCGTCAATGGACACCGGAATGCCTGCCTCAAAGCCGATTTCAATATATGTAGGCTGATCCGGGGCTTCTTCCGGAGGAACCGTCAGCTTGTACAAATGATTCTGGGGCTCGTTAGCCGGATTCTCCAGATCACCGCCCTCGTGAGAAATATGCCAGATGTTGCGGTCTCGGCTGTATATCTTCTCTTTGCTCACCGGGATTTCTATTCCATGGCTGTTGGCATAATCTATCGCTTCTTCGCGGGATCTTATCGCCCATTCCCGCCAGGGAGCTATAACCTTGAGATCAGGATTAAAAGTCTTTACCCCTAATTCAAATCGCACCTGGTCATTGCCTTTACCGGTAGCGCCGTGACAGATGGCGACCGCTCCTTCTTGCTCTGCAATTTCCACCATCTTTTTCGCTATGAGCGGCCTGGCAAAGGATGTGCCCAGAAGATATTTCTTCTCGTAGATGGCTCCTGCTTTGAGTACCGGAAAAACGAAATCTGTGACAAATTCCTCTACCATATCTGCAATATAGACCTTGGATGCTCCTGACTGTAAGGCTTTTTCCCGGATCGGCTCCAGCTCTTCGCCTTGCCCCACATCGGCGCAAAAAGCTATAACCTCATAGCCGTAGTTTTCTTTCAACCAGGGTATTATTATCGATGTATCCAAGCCACCTGAATATGCCAACACTACCTTTTCCATTTCTATATCCCCTAACTTTTAACATAAAAACTGCTTACATTACCAGCGCCATTATTGCTTTATGGGCATGCAGGCGATTCTCTGCCTCATCAAAAACTACCGACTGTGGACCGTCCATAACCTCATCCGTTATTTCCTTGCCCCGTTTGGCAGGCAAACAGTGCAAGACGACAGCATCCGAAGCGGCTTTGCTAAGCAAGCTTTTGTTAACCTGATACTCAGCGAATTTCCTTTCTTTTTCCTCTGCTTCTTGTTCCTGCCCCATGCTGGCCCAGACATCCGTATAGATTACATCGGCTCCGTTGACCGCTTCCCAGGGGCTTTCCACTACTTTTAAACTGGCTCCTGTTTCGGCCGCATCCTGGCGGGCTAATTTCAGTATTTCCTGGTCCGGCTCAAATCCAGCCGGGCAAGCAATGGTAACATCCATACCCACTTTGGCTCCGCCAAAAAGCAAGGAATTGGCTACATTGTTGCCGTCGCCTATAAAAGCCAGCTTTAATCCCCGCAACCTGCCTTTGTGCTCGAGTATTGTCATCATATCTCCGATTACCTGAGTAGGGTGCAAAAGGTCGGTAAGGCCGTTTATGACCGGCACCGAAGACCAGCAAGCCATTCCCATTACCTCTTCATGGTCAAAGGTGCGGATCATTATACCATCCACCATACGCGATAATACCTGCGAGGTGTCTTTTATAGTTTCCCCCCGGCCAATCTGAATATCTCTGGGGCTCAGGAAAAGAGCATGCCCGCCCAGCTGATACATTCCCACTTCAAAAGCTACCCGGGTGCGGGTAGACGATTTTTGAAATATCATGCCCAATGTTTTTCCAGCCAGAAGCGGATGGGCTATACCCTTTTTCCGTTCTTGCTTTAATTGCAGGCCCACTGCAAGTATATATGCTACTTCAGCCTCGCTAAAATCGTGAATGCTGATGAAATCGCGGCCTTTAAGTTTATTTTCGATATCCACGCTATACCAATTCCTCTCCCCAAATATTATTTATTGCCATTCCTGCAGAGCATCTTTGAATATTGCTGCCGCCTGATCGATTTCTGGCTTATTAATGTTTAACGGCGGAACAAATCTTACTACCTTAGGGCCCGCCGCACCAAGCAGCAATCCTTTTTGCAGACAGATCTGCACTAGTTCCTTAACTTCCGTATTCATTTCTACCCCCAGCATCAAACCTTTGCCCCGCACATCAATAATCCGACTATCAACTATTTGCTTAAGAGATTCCTGTAAATAGATTCCCAATTCTTTTATGCTCTCCATAAACTGGGGGGCAGTGACAGTATCAACCAGGGTATTGGCTACTGCCATAGCTAAGGGATTGCCGCCAAAAGTAGAGGCATGATCACCGGGTGCAAAACCGGTTGCGGCTTCATCGGTTGCCAGCATGGCTCCTATCGGGAAACCACCTCCCAGGCCTTTGGCCATAGTTACAATATCCGGCCTTATTCCGTAGGCTTGACAGGCGAAGAACGTCCCGGTACGGCCAATTCCGCACTGTACTTCATCAAATATCAGCAATAGGTTTTCGCGGTCGCATATGGACCGTAATTCCTGGATAAATTTATGGTCGGCAGGATGAATCCCGCCTTCCCCCTGCACCGCTTCCAACATAACTGCCGCTGTGTTCTTGGTTATCAACTTTTTTACTGAAGCAATGTCATTATAATTCGCATATACAAAACCTTGCGGCAGCGGGTCAAAACCTTCCTGATATTTGCGCTGACCGGTGGCGGTTACAGTGGCCAAGGTACGCCCATGAAATGAATCATTAAAAACTATAATTTCGTTTTTATTGGCTTCCTGCCTGCGATAGAAGTATTTGCGGGTAAGCTTGATGGCCGCTTCATTGGCTTCAGCACCACTGTTGCAAAAGAAGGCTTTGCCAAGCCCTGATACTTTCACTAATTTTTCAGCCAGTTCTACCTGGGGCTTTATCCAATAAAGGTTGGAAATGTGCCATAAATCCGCAGCCTGTTCCTTTAACCTGGCTTGCAAAGCATCATTGCAGTGCCCCAGGACGCAGACCGCTATTCCTCCTAAAAAATCCAAGTATTCCTTACCGTCAGCATCCCATACATATGACCCCTTACCCTTAACCATAGCGATTGGAAAGCGGTTATAGGTATTCATAATGTATTCCTGGCCTTTGCTTATAATTTCGTTATTAATCATAATTCTCCTTTCAGGTCAGGAGGTGCAGAAGCACCCCGCTTATTATGGCTTGACGATGAATCCTATGCGTTTATTACCATGGTTCCAACCCCTTCATCGGTGAAGATTTCCAAAAGTATGGAGTGAGGTACTCTGCCATCGATGATATGGGTTCTCCCTACTCCTCCGGTAACCGCCTCCACGCAGCATTTTACCTTCGGTATCATTCCTCCGGCGATGGTAGAATCAGCAATATAATCCGGCACCTGACTTACTTTTAGAACTGATATCAGGCTGGTATTATCCTTGGCGTCTTGCAAAAGGCCCGGCACGTCAGTGAGCAGCACTAACTTATCAGCTTTAAGGGCTACTGCTACCGCTGCCGCCGCCAGATCAGCGTTAATATTATAGCTTTGCTGTTCAACATCTATCCCTATAGGTGCTATAACAGGTATATACCCATTTTCGATTAAAGTCTCTATTATCTGGGGATTAACCTGGGAAACCTCACCTACAAATCCCATTTTACCAGTGTTATCTATTGGCCGAACCTGCAGCAGTCCTCCGTCTTTGCCGGATATGCCCACAGCTTTGCCGCCACTGGCATTAAGCCCGGTTACTATTTCCTTGTTTACCTTGCCGCCTAATACCATTTCCACAACTTCCATGGTATCATGATCAGTAACCCGTAAGCCATCAATAAAACTACTTTTTATATCCAGCCTTTTAAGCATCGTATTTATTTCCGGCCCTCCGCCATGAACTACGATAGGATGCATGCCTACATATTTCATCAATACAATATCCTGCATAACCTTCTGTTTTAATGCACAATCGAGCATAGCGGCTCCGCCATATTTAATGACTACACGTTTGCCGGAAAATTCCTTAATATAGGGCAGAGCCTCAACTAATATCTCTGCCTTTTCCAATGCCGATTTTACCACTTCTACTCCTTCCTGTAATACTGCTCTTCAATCAAACAGCATTAACTCTCTTTAATCTTAAGTGCGATAAGAGCCATTTATCTTAACATAATCGTAGGTCAGATCACAACCCCAGGCAGTAGCATTATGGCCACCTGACTTCAGATCAACCTTAATCAAAACCGGGTCTTTTTTTAGCTCCTCAAGTGCGCGTTCTTCATCGAATACTAAACCCATTCCGTCTTCAGCCATTTTTTCAAGTCCCAGATATATATCCACCCGCTGGGGGTCAAAATCAGCTCCGGAATAGCCTGCTGCAGCCAATATACGCCCCCAGTTGGCATCTGCTCCAAAAACAGCTGCCTTAGTCAGGTTGGAGGTGGTGATAGAACGGGCAATCACCCTCGCCGTATCATAGCTGTCAGCGTTTATAACCTGAACCTCAATTGCTCGGGTAGCTCCTTCCCCGTCCCGGGCTACCATTTTCGCCAGACTCACATTTACATAATCCAGAGCCTCTTTAAATACTCTGTAATCTTCACTTTTAGCATCATCTATGACCGGGTTGCCTGCCAACCCGTTAGCTAATATCAGCAACATATCATTAGTTGAGGTATCGCGATCCACGCTTACCATATTAAATGACCGGTCACATGAATCCCGCAGCATCTTCGCCAGACAGTCGCTGCTGATCATTGCATCGGTAGTAATAAATCCCAACATGGTTGCCATATTCGGGTGAATCATGCCTGAGCCTTTGGCTATAGCTCCAATTCGCACCGTCTTCCCGCCAATAACAACCTCAACCGCAATTTCCTTATTAATCAGATCGGTAGTCATAATAGCCTGGGCAGCATTGGGACCGCCTGTTTCTGACAGGGATGCTGCCGCTGCCTGTATTCCCTTGCCGATCCGATCCATAGGCATTTTTACTCCGATAACACCAGTGGATGCTACCAGCACATCCTGGGGACTGATATTCAACAAGTCAGCAACTGCCGTTGCCATAGCCAACGCATCCTCCTGCCCCTGTTTGCCTGTACAAGCATTGGCATTGCCGCTGTTAACCACTATCGCCTGGGCTTGCCCGTCCTGCAGGTGAGCCAGGTTTATATCTATACAAGCTGCCCGTACCTTATTGGTTGTAAAAACTCCGGCTGCGTTGCATTTTCGGGTTGAATAGATAATCGCCACATCTTTTCTATCTGCCTTTTTAATGGCTGCTTCTACCCCCTGAGCCAGGAAACCCTGAGGAGCTGTAATTGATCCTGCAATGGTTTTCATTTCTCTATCCCCCATATCATAATCAGATTTCTCAATTTAAGCTTTTGCTGGTTTAGTAATCATTTGTTAATTATTTCCAATTGTTTCTAGGGATGTACCCCTGCACCGGCCAGACCTTTGCTTTCTTCAATACCCAACATCAAATTTAAGTTCTGGATAGCCTGTCCGGAAGCCCCTTTACATAGATTATCCAAAACCGATACCAGAATAACGTTACCACTATCATCGTCGGCATAAATTCCTATTTGCGCAAAGTTACTGCCATAAACCCATTTTGTATGGGGAAAGACTCCCTCCGGTAATATATCAACAAAATACTCATTATGGTACTTTTCTTCGAAAGCCTCTCTAACTTGTTCAGCTTTTGCCCCGGCTCGCAAACGGCAATAACAGGTGCTCAGAATACCCCGGTTCATGGGCACCAGGTGGGGAGTGAATATCATCCCAACATTTTCCCCCGCTGCCAGACTCAGTTCCTGGGCAATCTCCGGACCATGGCGGTGGGTTCCCACCCCGTAAGCTTTTATACCTTCATTTACCTCGCAAAAATGGCTGCTGGCCTTTAATGCCTTGCCCGCTCCACTTACACCACTCTTGGAATCTATTATGATTCCCTGGCTCTCTACTACTCCGGCTTGTAAAAGGGGAGCCAGCGGCAGAATGGCCGAAGTAGGAAAACAGCCCGGATTGGCAATAATGGCTGCTTTTTTTATTTTATCCCTATATAGCTCCGGCAAGCCATATACAGCATCGGAGAGCATTTCAGGAGCTTCATGAACAACTTCATAATATCTTTCATAAACCTTTTCATCTTTAAGGCGAAAATCCGCTCCCAGGTCCACACATTTGATACCAGCGGCGCTCAATTCTTTTACCATCGGCACTGACAGCCCATGGGGCAAGGCCAGAAACACTGCGTCACATTTTTCCTGCATAGATCGCAAATCCGTGGCCTCACATCTCAATTTTGTAAAACTACGCAGTTGCGGATAAATATCTGCCATGTACCTGCCTATATTTTCAGTGGAGGAAACTGCCACTGCCGCTAATTCATCATGACCAGCTATTAGCCTTATCAGCTCAGCGGCCGTATACCCATCACCTATAATGCCAACTTTGTACATTATTGACCCTCCCTTGCATAAACATATTAATAATTATACATATGCGTGCATAAAAATGCAATATTTATTGCAACTTGCGGGGTAACCTTTTGGTTTTTTTATGCATAACATAAATTGCAGGCCTTAGCTGCCTGCTTGAGCAGCCTGCTGGGATAGGAATATCCCAGCGGTTTTCATATATAAGCCGGGAGGACTGCGTCCTACCCGGCTTATTATGTATCATCCCATATTAGAAACGCATTTATAGCTTGAGCTATAGAATGAAACAGTTATTGAAAATTGATAGCATTATATTCCTTTAATATAACCTGGCTTAACCTTGCAGAAATTACATCTCCCATCCTTTATTCCATCAAATTGAACCTGGTAAGCATTTCTTTTAATTAATATTTGCCCGCAATTATGACAATAGGTATTATTTGCTTCATCCGGCAGGTTGCCTGTATAAACAAAATTAAGATACTCGCTGGCAATCTCCTGGGCCCTTTTTATTACTGGCTCTGATGTGGGCGGCCGGTCTAATTTGTAAGCCGGGTAATAGCGGGATAAATGCAGAACTATATTGGGATCGAGAGACGCCAGCCAGCGTGATAATTCTCTTATTTCGTCCTCGCCATCATTTTCCTCGGGTATGAGCAAGGTAGTAATTTCAATGTGTATTCTGCCAATTAATCTTTCAACTGTTGCTTTGACAGCCTCTAATCTGCCATGGCAGAGCTTTGCATAAAACCTGTCACTAAACGCCTTTACGTCAATATTACAAGCATCTATATAGGGTAATAGTTTTTCCAGGGGCTCTTTTTCAATGTAGCCGTTGGTTACCAGAACGTTTTTCAATCCCTGTTCATGTATAAGAGAGGAGGCAGCCAATACATATTCATACCCTACGCTTGGTTCATTATAAGTGAAGGCCACCCCGATTGAATCCTTATTACGGCTTTGGCGGGCATACTCCAGCAGTATCTCCGGCTCAATATAATGAGTCGCCGGTTTGCCATGGGCAATGCCAAAGTTCTGACAGAAGCTACAGGCCAGGTTGCAGCCGAAACTGCCTGCTGAAAGAATATATGAGCCAGGATAATAGTGAAACAGAGGCTTTTTCTCTATCGGATCTAAGGCCAATGATGTTATTTCGCCATAATTATATGTAAACAGCATGCCGCCATGGTTGGTTCTAACCCGGCACAATCCTGTTTGTCCATCTTTTAACCTGCAGTGCTGGGGACATAGCAGGCAATGTACAAGTTCTTTATCCTTTTTTTCATAGTACATGGCCTCAATCTCTGCCATAACCCAACCTCCTGTATCATAGCTACATATTGCCCAGTTGGTGTAGAGATGCGGGGAGGGGAAATCCTTCCTTGCGGGGACGCCTGATATTCCACCCTGCCGGTTTTACTTTTAAGGCTGTTGCGCAGCAGGTTGCCCCCTCCCTTATTGTATATTCCATTCCTTATATATATCGTTTTACTTCAAAGCGCTTCAGCATATATTTATCCTTGGCAGAAATGCCGCCTTTTTGCATTGCAATCTGCAGTTGCTGCTCAACTGTATCTACCCCTTCCAGATCCGGAAGCAACAGCCCTTTTCTACTCCCACTGCTGACAATGACTCCATAGCGTTTGGGGTCAAGGTCTTCCCTCTGGCAAGTTTCCGGTTCAGCCAATATATCTACCGAGTAAACCAGGGACTGCAGTTCACCTTTTTCAACTGGTGTAAATCGCGGGTCTTCCAGCCCAGCAGCCAGCGCATTATTCTTTATTTCTTGCGCAATATTCTCGTAAACAGGCATAAATGTTCCGATACATCCTCTCAATTGGCCGTGTTTTTTTATGGAAACAAATACGCCTGCGCGTTCTTGCCGTAATAAATCCATCTCCTCAGGCAATCCCGGCTCTTTGCCGTACTTTATATAGTTTTCCAGGGTCATTCGTGCCCATTTAACCGGCAAAGATTCTGAACTGCGCCTGGCTTCAACTATACTAGCCTGTCTGGCTTCTAATTTTTCCATTATACTGGGGCTATTCTCGCCGGGGTATAAAGCAGCAATTAGATACCCCACCCCAAATTTCCCCTCATAGCTGAAAATCTTGGAGTGAAAATCATAACCATCTAAGGCTCCCAGCATAATAACAATAGAGCAATACCCACATTCTCCGGCATTTTCCCGCAGTTCTCCGGGAATATCAATTATCTCCATAACATGTTGGCGGGAGAGCAGGTCTTTTACCATCATATCGAATTTAATGCCGTCGGGATGAAATTTGTAAGGGCCCTCATTTTTAAGCCGGTGGGACATATCGCCTGAAGCGACAATGGCTATTCTTTTCCCTAAACTCTCAGCTGATTCCTGAATTATTTTACCCAAAGCATATAATTCAATATTGTCCAAATATCCCACGCTTATGGCTACCAATGGCTTGTCCCCCAGTCCGGCTTTTTCCAGATAATAAAGGGGAACAAATATACCGTGGTCGATTTGGGCATTTAATCTATGGCGCTGAGCCATAACCTGATCGATCCCAATCAGGTTAATACTGCGTCCTTTCGCGCGCCTCATAAATTCTTGCACCAAGTCCAGATCATTAGGATGGCTGGTCTGCACATCTGGTTTGCCGAAGCTTTTTAAGTTTCCAAATAGCTGTGGTTCAGTCAAACAGGTTATACAATCCGAGAATACGTTTCCATGCGGGGTTAAAAATATAACCGTATCAGGCGAGGATGCCACCAATTCCTGGGCTATGGATTGCATCGACTGAACGGTTGCTTCCACCTCTTTTAACCTTTTTTCGCCCACCTCAGGGATGATTACAGGCGGGTGAGGCGATAAAGCCACATAGGTAATCATTTTGCACACCCCCTAATTAATAAAAATTTATCATGTTATCATGGGGACGGTTCTTTTGCCTGCATTTGTTTCTGCCGTTCAACTTTGCTTTTGTTTATTCTCAGTAGGGTCGCGATGGTTTGCTGAGCTAGGTTTGTTTTAGTTGAGGGCAATTAATAACTTCACTTCGTAACTGTTTCTCATCTTTGATTTGTCCAATCTCCTTGAAGATGGCATTATAACGTGATAAATTCCGGTATTACTCATTTTACGTACCTGTCTGGTGTTTAATAATTACCGTCCTTACATATGATAATACTAAAAAAATGACCCTGCAGGCAACAGAACCGTCCCCTTGCCTCCGCGATACAAATGATTATATAGGTTCATCATTTTCCAATTGTGAATTAACTATACCCGAAAAAATAGCAAAAACCACTTTATCTTGGTATTCCTCCGAATTCAGGAGTTTTTCTTCATTTGGGTTGGAAAGAAAACCAACCTCCACAATTACTGCCGCCATATCAGTTTTATCAGTTATATAATAGCTGCCGGTTTTAGCTTTACGGGTTGTGTTTCTAAGTATTCTGGTGAGTTCATCCTGAATAGCAGTAGCTATTTTTTCTGCCTCAGCGCTGTTTTTATTATAGAAGGTTTGCGCCCCTGACCATCTGGGGCTTACATCCGCATTAGCGTGGATGCTGATAAAAATATCTGCTTTATTGGCCTCTGCCATGGCTACCCGAACCGCTAAATCTTTTCTTTTCCTTTCGCTAAGACTGCCGCTGAAATCATCTCCGGCCAAATCATTATCATCCTCGCGCAGAGCAATTACCAAAGCTCCAGCTTGGCTTAGCGTACGGCACAGCTTGGTGCTGATTGCCAGGGTTATATCTTTTTCAAGGGTTTTACCCTGGCCGATAGCTCCCGGATCATATCCTCCGTGACCTGCGTCCACTACAATTATCCGATTAGCTAACGCATATGACATTACCGCCTGTTCCTGGGGGTAATTAATATTACTGCCCCACAGGCATAAGGTAGGCAACAATAATAACGCCAGAATCATACTTCCCGGCTTTCTTTTCAGAATTATTACCTGCTTGAACATAATGTAATACCTCCCTAACAAGGTTATTTCTTATATATGCCAGGGAGGTAAATAATATTTGAACTGTATACTGCCAAAATTTTCTTTCCTTATACTTGTTCACAAAATAAAAACCTCTCTGGATAGAGAGGTTTAAATATTTATTATCGTTTTGAATATTGAGGGGCTTTACGGGCTTTGTGCAATCCATATTTTTTTCTCTCGACCATGCGTGGATCTCGAGTAAGGTAGCCTTCTTTTTTCAGCTTAGAGCGCAGCTCTAAGTCTGCCTTAATTAAAGCCCGGGCAATACCTAATCTTATGGCGCCAGCCTGACCTGTAACCCCACCGCCGTTTACCCGGCATATGATGTCAAATCTCCCGCCCATGTCAGTTAACTCCATCGGTTGTAAAACGATGAGACGGCTAGTCTTATTAGGGAAGAAATTTTCGAAATCTCTTTCATTTATCGTAATATTACCATTACCAGGCACTAGTCTTACTCTGGCAACTGCTGTTTTCCTTCTTCCGGTTCCCAAATATTGTGGCTTAGACATATCGCTCCTCCTTAACCTCTCAATTCACGGACTTCTGGTAATTGGGCTTTATGCGGGTGTTCACTCCCCCTGTAAACTTTAAGTTTCTTATACATGACCGCACCCAAGCGGTTATGGGGAAGCATTCCTTTTACCGCAACTTCTATAGCTCTTTCAGGCTTCTTGTTTAGAAGATCGCCATAACTAATCTCTTTTAGTCCACCCTGATATCCAGTGTACCAACGGAGCTTTTTCTGTCTTAGCTTGTCGCCGGTAAGTTTTATTTTAGAGGCATTAATAATAATAACATAGTCGCCGGTGTCCACATGAGGAGTATAAATTGCTTTATGCTTTCCTCTAAGTATAGAGGCTACTTCTGAAGACAACCTGCCTAGAGTCTGATCAGTTGCGTCTATAACGTACCATTTACGGTTGACTTCTTCTGGTTTAGCCATATATGATTTCACGATTTTCCCTCCTGTATGTCATTCCCAAGTATACCTATTCATCGTCTCATCACTTTTGATCTGGCAACGGGGCTGGAGCCAAACCAAAGTTATAAAGACTGCCTATATATTTTAGCTATGTTTATTAGCTTTTGTCAAGAAAGCTGGCACATTTTCACAAAATATTTATTGTACGCTTGATTTTATTGCAAGTATATTCGTGATTTTCTTAACTTATCAACAGTTATATTCAACCGCGAGCATATACAATCCCTGTGGCGGTGCTGTAGGACCAGCCCTGGCCCTCTCTTGGGACTCTAAAATATTTTTTATTTCTTCAGGTTCTATGCGTTTTTTTCCTACCTGGATAAGGGTTCCGGCGATGATCCGCACCATATTATAAAGAAAGCCATCGGCTTTTATGTCTAATATCAGCAGTGAGCCTTGTTCCCGCATTGCACAATTTGAGACCGTGCGCGTAAAAGTCTTTGCAGTTGAGCCTGCCGCACAAAAGGCTCGAAAGTCATGGCTTCCTTCAATAAACCTGCACGCTTGATTCATGGCAGTAATATCAAATGACTCGCGGTTTAACAGGGCATACCTGCGATAAAAAGTTGCAGCTGACTGCCTTCGGTATATATAGTATGCGTAATGCTTGCTGATTGCATGAAATTGGGGATGAAAATCATGTTTTACTTCGCTGCTGCTCAATACCCTGATATCATCCGGCAAAAAACTATTCAGCGCTATTGTCCATTTAGCAGGAGGTATTCTGGAATCAGTATTAAATGCCACCACTTGTCCTCTGGCATGTACGCCCGCATCAGTTCTTCCTGCCCCACATATGCTTATTTTTTCATGGCATAGATTAAACAGCTGCTTTTCTAGCTCGGCCTGTATAGTATGTGCATTATCTTGACTTTGGAAGCCATGATAATTACTGCCGTCATATTCAATTACGAGCTTAATCCGGGGCATTTTTCCACCACCAAGCAAATGAATAAAAACAGTCCATACAAAAGATTAGGAGGACGTTTTATAATCCTCCCTATATATTGATTCAACTCGATTTATAAGTAAAATATGTTCTATTGTAGCAATTCAATAATCGCCATAGGAGCGCCGTCACCCTTGCGAACTCCAGTTTTGATAATTCTAGTGTAGCCTCCCTGTCGTTCTTTATAACGCTCAGAAATTCCTGTAAATAACTTGGTCACAACATCTTCACTCATCAAATAGGAGCCTGCTAATCTGCGCGAATGCAAATCTCCCCTCTTGCCCAGAGTGATCATTTTCTCAGCAATACTACTGATTTCTTTGGCCCTGGTTTCAGTAGTAGTTATTTTTTCGTGTTCTAATAAAGAGGTCACTGAGTTTCTGAGCAATGCTCTGCGGTGATCAGCTCTAAACCCTAGTCTGCGATAACTCAATGTAAGTCCTCCTTTCTAATCATCTGATTTTTTAAAGTTTAATTCTAATTCTTTGAGTTTTTTCTCGATTTCTTCCAGCGACTTCTGACCCAGGTTCCTAATCTTACTCATCTCTTCGCGGGTTTTCTCAATGAGGTCTCCCACGGTGTTGATGCTGGCTCGCTTGAGGCCATTGGAAGCCCGAACTGATAATTCCAGTTCTTCAATGGACATCTCCAGAACTTTTTCCTTCTTTTCTTCCTCTTTCTCGACCAATATCTCAACTTCTGAGTAAGTATCATCAATCTCAGTAAAAAGTTTGAGATATTCAATCAAGATCTGCGCAGCAAGACTGATGCCCTCTTCAGGACGAATACTGCCGTTGGTCCATATTTCTAAAATCAGTTTGTCGTAATCAGTTCTTTTGCCTACCCGGGTATTCTCAACTTGGTAATTAACCTTTGTGACCGGAGTAAATATTGAATCAATTGGTATCAACCCTACAACATCAGTGTTTTTCTGAGGCTGTTGATCCGCACTGACATATCCGCGTCCTCTTTCAACGGTCATCTCCATCTCTAATTTACCGTCTTCATCCAGAGTGGCAATTTGCAAATCCGGATTCAAGATCTCTATCTCAGCATCCTGCTCAATATCGCCGGCACATACATTTTTCTTGCCCTTCTGGATCAAGCGGACTAATTTAGGTTCATTTCCATCATAACGTAATACCATCTGCTTGATATTTAATATCATTTCGGTGGTATCTTCAAGTACCCCAGGAATGGTCGAAAACTCATGCAATACTCCATCAATCTTAATGGCAGTAATAGCTGCTCCGGGCAAAGATGATAACAAGACCCGGCGCAGTGAATTCCCTAAAGTCGTCCCATAACCTCTTTCCAAAGGTTCAATCACAAATTTACCGTAGTTGGTTTCTGCGTTCTTATCAAGACATTCAATTCTTGGCTTTTCCATAGTCTCTAGCACTAATTTATCCCCTCCTTCTCAAATAGAGGTTTATTTTAATTATCTAGAGTATAGTTCAACAATTAATTGTTCATTAATCGTTAAATCTACATTCTCTCTGGTGGGTGAAGCCAATACTTTGCCAGTCATATTATCCATATCTACTTCCAGCCATTCAGGAGGAGTTTTATAGGCGCCATTGGCTTTTATTTCCTGGAACTTCAGTGATTCTGTACTTCTGGGTTTGACCTGAATAGTATCGCCAACTGATACCAGCATCGAAGGAATATTAGCCTTTTTGCCATTGATAGTAAAATGATCATGATTTACCAGTTGACGCGCTTCTTTTCGTGAAGCACCCATGCCCATCCGGAAGACCACATTATCCAGGCGTCTTTCCAAAAGAATCAGCAGGTTCTCACCGGTTATTCCTTTTTGGCGATCTGCTTTCTTAAAATAGTTGCGGAATTGTTTTTCTAAAACACCATAAATCCTTTTGGCTTTTTGTTTTTCTCTCAACTGAAGCCCATATTCACTGGTTTTTTGCCTACGCTTTTGGCCGTGCTGTCCGGGTATAAAAGATCTCTTTTGCACCGAACATTTTTCGGAATAGCATCTATCACCTTTCAGGAAAAGTTTTTCTCCTTCGCGGCGGCACTGGCGACAGACTGATTCTGTATATCTTCCCACTTAAATTACTACCTCCTTATACCCTTCTTCTTTTAGGTGGCCTGCATCCATTATGCGGAATAGGTGTTACATCTTTTATTACACTTACTTCCAGCCCTGCTGCCTGTAAAGACCTTATTGCAGCCTCACGTCCAGCTCCCGGCCCCTTCACATAACATTCCACTTCCCTTAAGCCGTGTTCCATAGCAGCTCTGGCTGCATTATCAGCCGCTTGCTGAGCAGCATAGGGCGTGCTCTTACGGGATCCTTTAAAACCAGAGGTTCCAGCACTGGCCCATGAAATAGCATTTCCATGCCGGTCAGTTATTGATATAATCGTATTATTAAAGGTTGATTTGATATGAGCAATCCCCTCGGCAATATTCTTTTTCTCACGTCTCTTAACTCTGACGTTAGCTGTCTTTCGTGCCACTAAATTAACCTCCCTTTCCGGTTATTTCTTTTTACCGCCCGCTGTACGTTTCGGTCCCTTGCGAGTGCGGGCATTGGTCTTGGTTTTCTGACCCCTGACCGGTAACCCTCGACGATGACGGATTCCTCTATAGCAACCTAAATCCATCAACCGTTTGATGTTCATACTAACATCTCTGCGCAAGTCACCTTCAACCATATAATTTTTGTCAATAATCGCTCTTAGTTTGGCAACTTCTTCCTCGGTTAAATCTTTCACCCTTGTATCACCATTTATACCTGCCGCTGCTAAAATCTTCTGCGACGAAGATCTCCCTATCCCCAGAATATAGGTAAGGGATATTTCTACTCTCTTTTCACGGGGTAAATCAATACCTGCTATTCTCGCCAAGCTTTTCACTTCCTTTGGAATTAATTATTATTTATCAATATCTCTTGACAATTCATTATCCCTGCACTTGTTTATGCTTAGGGTTTTCACAAATAATCATTACTTTGCCCTTGCGCTTAATAATTTTGCATTTTTCGCACATGGTCTTTACCGATGGTCTAACCTTCATTTTATATACCTCCTTTATTAGCGGTGATAACATTCTATTTAAAACGATAGGTTATCCTGCCCCGATTTAAATCATAGGGCGATAGCTCCACCATTACACGATCACCAGGCAATATTCTGATAAAGTTCATTCTCATTTTCCCCGAAATGTGGGCAAGGACCTTATGGCCATTTTCCATTTCCACTGTAAACATGGCGTTAGGCAATGGTTCAAGAACTTTTCCTTCTACCTCAATTACATCATCTTTAGCCACTTACCGGACCTCCTTCCCCGCTGTTAATGCCTTTATCTAGTAATCGCTTAATGCTCTTCTTAATAATGTGGTTCTCCGGTACCTCTCCCTTATGCAAACAATCCAAAACCGCTTCGGCCTGAAGATTAGTAAAATGCAAATGACAAACATTTTTCTTCTTGGGCTTTTCTATCTTCCGTAGATCTCCGTCACTAATGTCCAGATATCGATCATTAATTACTTTTACCACTACGAAAGCCTTGCCTCGATCCCGGCCAGATTTGGATATGACCACTCTACCTATTATATCATCGGAAATCTTACGCCACCTCCATTATAGTAAGGTGAGAATTTCTGGACCCTGTTCTCCAATGACTATGCTATGCTCAAAATGAGCTGAATAACTGCCATCTTTTGTTACTACGGTCCATTCGTCATTTTTGGTGTATACCCTATGATTCCCAAGGTTTACCATAGGTTCAATAGCCAGGGCCATTCCTGTTTGTAAAACAGGTCCACTATCAATTTCCCCATAGTTTGGCACCGGGGGATCCTCATGCATTTTGCGGCCAATTCCATGCCCTACATAGTCTCGGACTATAGACAATCCTTTTCCTTCAACATAGGTCTGAATTGTATTAGATATACTACCCAGGTAATTTCCAGCCTGAGCTCGTTCTATTGCCTTCATTAATGCCTCTTCAGTGACTCTAATCAGATTCATGACTTGAGGCTCAACTTCTCCTACGGCTACTGTTATAGCTGCATCACCTGCAAAACCATCAACCATTACCCCAAAGTCAATACTAATTATATCCCCTTGTTTTAATACCCTTGGGCCCGGTATACCGTGCACCACTTCTTCATTCACGGAGGCGCATATATTACCGGGAAAAGGCCTAGTTCCACGGGGATTCGGATAATTCTTAAACACTGCTACCGCATTCCTGGCTTTTGTTTCTTCTTCGGCAATTGCATTTAGTTGTCCCGTACTTATACCCGGCTTAATCTTCTTCTGCAGGATATTTAGTATCTCAGCGACTACTCTCCCGGCAACTCTCATTTTTTCGATTTCACCAGGACTTTTTAAGTGTATCATTAAAGCTTCTCCAGTATAGCTTTAACATCTTTAAATACTTCTGCTGAATCGCGATTACCGTCAATGTTTATCAGGTTTTTTTGCTCTTCATAATAATCTAATAGAGGTTGAGTCTGTTCCTGATAAACCTTTAGGCGGCTCTTAACCGTTTCTTCTTTATCATCATTGCGTTGAGCCAATTTTCCGCCGCATTGGTCGCATATTCCGGCGGTGGCGGGTGCGCTAAACTTTGTATTATAGACGGCTTTGCAGGTAGTACAGCTTACTCTGCTTGACAACCTTAGCAATAGGATGTCTTCCGGAACGAATATATTCAAGGCTACTTCTACACTTTTCCCTCTTTTGGCTACAACTTTATCAAGGGCTTGTGCCTGCAATGTAGTACGAGGGAATCCATCCAGCAAAAATCCCTTTTCACAATCATCCTGAGCCAACCTGTCTTCCACAATCCCGATTGTTACTTCATCAGGAACCAATTGCCCGGCATCCATATACTTTTTAGCTTCTTTACCCATGGCCGTGCCATTGGCAACGGCTTCCCTAAACATATCTCCCGTTGAGATATGAGGTATAGGAAAACTCTTTTTGATTAATTCTGCCTGGGTCCCCTTACCTGCGCCCGGAGGGCCCATAAGGATAATGTTCACTGATAATCATCTCCTATTTAACAAAGCCTTCATAGCTTCTTAAAAGTAAATGTGACTCTATCTGTTTCATCGTATCCAAAGCAACTCCTACGAGTATTAGAAGGGCTGTTCCACCAAACCATAAACTCTGTATCCCGGTCAGAGCTATAACAAAGTTAGGCAGTACCGCAATCAATGCTAAGAACACTCCTCCTACCAAAGTAAGACGGGTTAGAACCCGGTCAATATACTCGGCTGTAGGACGACCCGGTCTAATACCGGGAACAAAACCGCCATTTTTCTTTATATTCTCAGCCACATCCAGGGGATTAAATATAATCGCCACATAGAAATAGGTGAAAAATATAATTATCGCTGCATAAAAAACGTTATAAAGAACGCTGCCAAAGTTGAAATAATTGTTGATAAACTGGTTAAATCCTGATGTAGGGTTCATCCATGAACCGATAGTTGCTGGAAACATTCCCAGAGCCATCGCAAATATTATTGGTATTACCCCAGCAGCATTTACCTTCAGCGGCAGGAATGAAGTTTGTCCGCCATACATCCTACGTCCAACCAAACGCTTGGCATATTGTATTGGCAATCTTCTCTGCCCTTCGTTCATAGCTACAACCGCTGCAATAACAACTAGAACCACAATTACCAATAATATTAAGCTGAAAATTCCAGCCATGCCGGCGGCAACTTCCTGACCCACGCCTGCCAGCTGTGAGGGAATACGCGCCGCAATACCGCAGAAAATGATCAGGGATATTCCGTTGCCGATACCTTTTTCAGTTATCATTTCTCCGAGCCACATCAGCATCATTGTTCCCGCAGTTAGAGATATGGCTATAGTCAAATAGGATGCTAACCCTGGCTCCAATATAGCGCCAGTTTTTCTAAGGGCCAAGGACATTCCTATGGCCTGTATAAAGGCCAATACCACCGTTCCATACCTGGTGTACTGAGCAATCTTCTTTTGACCTTCTTGCCCTTCCTTTTTCAATTCCTCCAATTTGGGTACGACTACAGTAAGCAGCTGCATTATAATTGAAGAATTAATATAGGGGGTAATGCTCATGGCAAAAACGCTAAATCTTTTGAATGCTCCTCCAGATATTATATCAAAGAATCCAAACAGTTGACCCTTTAATAACTCCTGCATTGCATCAGCATTTATACCGGGTACCGGAATATGCGCCCCAACCCTAAACACCAGCAACATTATCAGCGTAAAAAGCAGTTTGCTTCTCAGATCTCCAATTTTAAAGGCTTTTTGCATAGAGCTAAGCATTAAACCACCTCAATTTTGCCACCTCTGGCTGTGATCTTTTCTTCTGCCTGTTGGCTGAATTTATGAACCTGAACCGTGAGTTGCTTTTCAAGTTCTCCAGTTCCCAGTACTTTGACGCCTGACATAATTTTTCTAACCAGGCCTGCTGCCTGTAAAAGTTCAATTGTCACTATGGTTCCATCGTCAAAGCAATTGAGATCTCCAACATTAACAATGGCGTATTCCTTTTTAAATATATTGGTGAACCCTCTTTTTGGTATACGCCGTTGCAACGGCATTTGTCCACCTTCAAATCCTAGTCTGACACCTCCGCCGGAGCGGGATTTTTGTCCTTTATGCCCGCGGGTAGAAGTCTTGCCATGACCGGAACCAATGCCACGGCCCACCCTCTTGGTACGCTTATTCGCCCCGGGTGGAGATTTCAGTTCATCTAATCTCACTGTTAAACCTCCCTATGCTTCATCTAACTCTTCGACAGTAACCATATGTCTAACTTTGTTTATTTGTCCACGTATCTGGTCACTGTTGTTTTTAATCACTGACTGATTAAGTTTTTTCAGTCCTAAGCTCTTTATGGTCAATCTCTGGGTCTGGGGGTAACCAATAAAACTCTTGACCCAGGTAATCTTTAGCTGTTTCGCCAAGTGGTCTCCCTCCCTAGTTCAATATCTCGTCTATAGTTTTACCCCTTTGTTTGGCAACTAGGTCAGCCTTTTTTAAACCTTTTAAGCCTTCCATGGTAGCACGAACTACGTTATTGGCATTAGGGGAACCGATACACTTGGTGAGAATATCTTTAAGCCCTGCTGCTTCCAATACCGCCCTGACTGGTCCGCCGGCAATAACCCCGGTACCTGCTGATGCAGGCTTTAACAGTACCTGTCCGGCACCAAACCGGCCAACAATCAGATGAGGAATCGTTCTTCCGTCAATCAAAGGGATCTCTATCATGTTTTTCTTAGCATCTTCTACCGCTTTGCGGATAGCCTCAGGCACTTCGGTTGCCTTGCCTTTACCAGATCCTACCCGGCCCGCACCGTCGCCTACAACAACTAGTGCACTGAAACTGAACCTTCGACCACCTTTTACAACCTTGGCAACCCGGTTAATGTTTACTATTGTCTCGGTAAATTCCGGTGCTGCCTGCTCCCTTTCTATCATCTTTTCCCTCCTAACCTTCAGAATTTAAAATACAAGTCCATTTTCACGGGCTGCTTCTGCCAATGCAGCTACGCATCCATGATATTTACGTCCATTTCTATCAAATACAACTGAAGTAATGCCTTTTTCTTGAGCTTTCTGGGCAATACTCCCGCCAACTCTCTTGGCTGCCTCTTTATTGCTTTTATTGCCTAAATCCACCATGTCTTTGTCCAAGGTAGATGCGGCTACCAGGGTGACTCCATTTTCGTCGTCAATTAGCTGGGCATATACGTGATTTAAGCTAAAATAAACACAAAGTCTAGGTATTTCAAAGGTACCAGACATCTTGCGTCTGATTCTCTTATGCCGCCCTTGTCTTAATTCTTTTTTGCTGGTCTTATTTAGCAACCTTGCCACTCCCTTCTTATTTTTTGGCACCAGTCTTGCCAGCTTTGCGTCTTACAACCTCATTCTCATACCTGAGTCCTTTTCCTTTATATGGTTCAGGTTTACGAATGGCGCGAATATGAGCAGCAGTATTTCCAACCAGCTGCTTATCTATGCCTTTAACCGTGATTTTAGTAACTGCTGGAACCTCAAACTCTATTCCCTGCGGGGGTTCAATTTCTACCGGATGAGAAAATCCAATACTAATAACCAGTTTGCTGCCCTGCATCTGAGCTCTGTAGCCTACGCCAACCATCTCCAGCTTCTTTTCAAACCCATTTACTACACCATTGACCATGTTGGCAACCAAAGCACGGGTAAGACCGTGCATAGCGCGATGTTTCTTGGCATCACTGGGTCTCTTTACCAGTAGTTGATTTTCCTCCTGTTCTATGACAATATCCGCGGGTATCGCCTGAGACAGAGTTCCTTTAGGACCTTTGACTGTAATAATGTTGTCTTCGATCTTTATTTCAACGCCTGTAGGTAGGCTGATAGGTTTTTTACCTATTCTGGACAATTTCAATTCCTCCTTCACCCTTCGGGTATTCCCTATGTTCCCGATAATCACCTTTTAAGGCTGCGGGTACTACCGAATCATCCCTGCGGACGCTAATATGGTTGCTAACAGTCGTAATTAATCCAGGACCTACCATATATAACATACTACTTCTCCGCCTAAGCCTTGCTGACGGGCCTTTTTATCAGTCATTATCCCTTTAGAGGTTGAAACAACTGCTGTACCTAACCCAGCTAACACCTTGGGTACTTCATCTTTTTTTGCATATACCTTGAGTCCAGGTTTGCTAATTCTCTTAATTCCTGTTATTACTCTTTCTTTATTGGGGCCATATTTCAGGTATATTCTGATAATCCCCTGTTTACCATCAGCTATAAATTCAAAATCTCTGATGTAACCTTCATCTTTCATGATCTCAGCCAATGATAACTTCATTTTTGAACTTGGTATCTCTACGGTTTTATGCATTACAATATTACCGTTTCGTATCCTCGTCAAGAAATCGGCTACGGGATCAGTAACGACCATGCTATTTACCTCCTTTATCTAACCTACCAGCTCGATTTTGTAATCCCTGGTATTTCACCCTTGTGAGCCATCTCCCGAAAACATACTCTGCACAAACCGAATTTACGCATATATGCTCTCGGTCTGCCACATATCTTACAGCGATTATACTCTTGAACTTCAAACTTCTGTGGGCGCTTTTGCTTTACTATTAAAGATTTTTTGGCCACCTTAAACACCCCTCCTATCTGAATGGCATTCCCATGCTCTTTAGTAATTCTCTGGCTTCTTCATCGGTCTTGGCACTTGTTACAATGATAACTTCCAGACCTCTGATCTTATCAATCTTGTCAAAATCAATTTCCGAAAATATTGTCTGCTCTTTGATTCCCAGTGAATAGTTTCCCCGTCCATCAAATGCCTGGGGTGAAACACCTCTGAAGTCGCGTACCCGGGGCAGAACGATATTAATAAGCCGACCTAAAAAGTCATACATTCTTGCGCCGCGCAGAGTAACTTTGCATCCGATTGGCATTCCTTCTCTTAGTTTAAAACCGGCAATTGATTTCTTGGCCTTGGTGATTATCGGTTTTTGTCCAGATATTATCATAAGGTCATTAACCGCACCATCAAGAGCCTTAGGGTTCTGTATAGCTTCACCTACACCGATGTTAATGATAATCTTCTCCAATTTAGGAACCTGCATTATATTCTTATAGGAGAATTTTTCCATCATTTTCGGTACTATTTCTTCCTTATACTGCTCAAATAACTTGGCCATTCAACAGTTGGCCTCCCTTCTCGGAGTTTTAGTCTAATACTTCTCCACAATGTTTGCATATTCGTACCTTCTGATCGTTATCCAGAATTTTTCTGGCTCCTCGAGTAGGCTTGTTACATTTGTTGCACATAAGCATAACATTGGAAACATTGAGAGGACATTCAATCTGCAGTATTCCTCCCTGGGGAAGACTCCTGCTTGGCTTCTGATGCTTTTTGGCTTTGTTTATACCTTCAATAACTATACGATTATCATGGGGTATAACTCTTAATACCTTGCCTTTTTTACCCACATCTTTGCCAGTTATAACTGTAACCATATCACCTTTTTTTATATCCATCTTTTTACACCTCCACCGACTAAAGAACTTCGGGGGCCAGAGAAACAATTTTCATGAAGTTTTTATCCCTCAGTTCCCTTGCCACAGGGCCAAATATTCGAGTTCCCTTGGGATTATTATTATCATCAATTATTACTGCTGCATTTTCCGAAAAAGCGATATGAGACCCGTCCGGTCTGCGTATCTCCTTTTTGGTGCGGACTATTACTGCCTTGACCACATCGCCCTTTTTAACCACTCCGCCTGGAGAAGCCTCTTTAACTGCAGCAACAATCACATCCCCAACCGTAGCATATTTATGAGTTGAGCCACCAAGAACCTTAATGCACAAAACTCTTTTAGCTCCGGTGTTATCTCCAACTTGTAAGACAGTTTCCTGTTGAATCACGGTATAAACCTCCCTTCATAATACCACGACTATTGCAAAGTCTTGGCCTTCTGCACAATTTCTATGAGGGTCCATCTTTTCTCTTTGCTTAAGGGGCGGGTTTCCATGATTTTTACAATATCACCGATTTTCGCCTCGTTGTTTTCGTCATGTGCTTTGTACTTTTTGCTGGTCTTAATGGTTTTCTTATATAAGGGATGCTGTTTAACAGTTTCTACTCTAATTGCTATGGTTTTATCCATTTTGTCACTAGTAACCTTGCCTATCATGCTCTTACGGTTGACTTGATTGTCAGTCACCATTAGACCTCCTTTATCCGTTAATCTCCCGGGAGATTTCACGTTGCCTTAATATGGTCTTACACCGGGCGATATTTTTACGGACATCCCGTATTCTCATGGGATTATCCAATTGGCCGGTTGCAACCTGGAACCTGAGGTTAAATAATTCTTCTTTATAATTAGAAACTTTTCTAATTAATTCCTCGTCGGTTAGTTCCCTTATTTTATCAGCTTTCACTAACCTCACCACCCATTTCTTCTCTTTTTACAAAAGTACATTTTATTGGGAGCTTGTGCGCAGCCAGTCTCATAGCTTCCCTGGCAACTTCCTCATTAACTCCCGCCAGCTCAAACATGACTCGGCCCGGCTTAACTACCGCTACCCATGATTCAGGGGATCCTTTGCCCTTACCCATACGGGTTTCAGCCGGTTTAGCAGTAATCGGGCGGTCAGGGAATATCTTTATCCATAATTGTCCGCCTCTTTTAACATACCGGTTAATAGCAATACGGGCAGCCTCTATCTGTCGGTTTGTAATCCAGGCAGCTTCCAGAGCCTGTAATCCATATTGTCCATAAGTTACGGTATTACCCTTATTAGCCTTACCTTTTAGGCTGGGGCGGTGCTGTTTTCTAAATTTCGTTCTTTTTGGGGTAAGCATTATTGTTCTGCCTCCTCCACTGCTTTGTGTTTAGGTCTTTGCTTAGCTTCGGGAGCTATTTCTCCCCGATTAATCCATACTTTAATGCCTATCTTACCATAGGTGGTATTAGCTTCTGCAAAGCCATAATCAATATCGGCTCTAAGGGTATGAAGGGGTACCTTGCCCTCAGAATACCACTCGGTTCTAGCTATTTCAGCTCCACCCAGACGTCCCGATATGGATATCTTCATGCCTATGCCGCCAATCCGCATGGTCCTCTGTACAGTCTGTTTCATAGCCCGGCGAAATGATATTCTTTTTTCCAGTTGCTGGGCTACATTTTCAGCTACTATTTGAGCATCCAGTTCTGGCTTTTTAATCTCCTGAATATTTATATTAATGTTTTTGCCAGTCACGCGACTCAGCTCTATTTTTAGTTTTTCAACTTCACTGCCGCCACGGCCTATTACTATTCCAGGTTTGGCGGTGTGTATGGTTACCCTCACCCGGTTTCCGGTTCTTTGTATTTCTACTTTGGATATACCAGCGGTATAAAAACGTTCCTTGACAATTTTTCTTATTTTATAATCTTCATGCAGCAGTTCTGAATATTCTTTATCGGCATACCAGTTAGAATCCCAACCCTTAATGACACCGATTCTGAATCCTTTAGGATGAACCTTTTGACCCACTATTTAACCTCCCTTTCCTTAAGCACCACCGTAATATGGCTGGTCCTATGCCGCCTTACATCTGCTCTTCCATATGCCCGGGGCTGCATTCTCTTTAAAGTCGGGCCTACGTCAATCATGATCTGGGAGATATACAGGGCATCGGAATTCATATCAAAATTGTGTTCGGCATTGGCTATAGCAGATTTTAATACTTTATTGATAAGGGGCGCCGATTTCTTGTTAGTATACTTTAATATGCCTAACGCTTCCTTGATTTCCTTGCCTCTAACTAAGTCGGCTACCTGGCGAGCTTTTAAAGGAGATACACGTATATAATGAGCAATTGCTCTCGCCTCCATTTATCTCTCCTCCTTTCTACTTGGCTCTACTAGACTTCTCGGATTTACCGGCATGACTTCTGAAGGTTCGGGTAGGAGCAAATTCCCCCAGTTTCAAACCAACCATATCCTCAGTAACATATACCGGGATATGTCTGCGTCCATCGTGAACAGCTAATGTATGCCCTAACATCTCAGGCATTATAGTGGATCGTCTGGACCAGGTTTTTATTACCTTCTTCTGGCCGGTTTCGTTTATTTCTTCAACCTTTTTCATAAGTTTCTCTTCACAATAAGGTCCTTTTTTTAACGACCTGCCCATTGAAAGACCTCCTTAGTTCTTGCTTAAAATTATTTATCTCTTGTTTCTTTTTCTGACAATCATCTTATCAGATGGTTTTTTCTTGCGGGTTTTGCCGCCAATTGCGATCTTGCCCCAAGGGGATACCGGGTATTTTCTGCCAATAGGTGCCCGGCCTTCACCACCGCCATGAGGATGATCTACAGGGTTCATTACTGAGCCTCTGACCGTCGGCCTAATCCCCATCCAACGTGATCTTCCAGCTTTACCAATATTCTGTTTGGCAAAATCCAAATTGCCGATCTGGCCCAGGGTAGCCCGACAACTTATATGAACCAGCCTTACTTCTCCCGAGGGCAGTCTGACATGAGCATAAGCGCCCTCTTTAGCCATTAACTGTGCTACTGTACCGGCTGAACGTACCATCTGTCCGCCCTTGCCCGGACGCAATTCAATATTATGAATCAATGATCCTACCGGTATATCCTTTAAAGCCAGTGTATTGCCAGTTTTTATATCAGCCTGAGACCCTGATATCACTGTATCGCCAACCTTTAGATGGTTAGGTGCAAGCATATATGCCTTGGCACCATCTGCATAATGGAGCAGAGCTATATTAGCAGAACGGTTGGGATCGTACTCTATTGCAGCAACAGTAGCTGGGATATCATCTTTGATACGTTTGAAATCAATTACACGATAGAGGCGCTTATGTCCCCCACCTTTGTGTCTTACTGTAAGCCGGCCCTTGGCATTTCTGCCCCCGGTACTCTTCAATGATACAGTCAGACTTTTTTCCGGTTCGCTTTTTGTAATTTCATTAAAACTTAAGATGGTCATGTGCCTTCTACTAGGTGTTGTCGGCCTGTATTTCTTAATGGCCATTTAATTCCTCACTCCTTACAGTACACCATATAATGGGATTACATGCCTTCAAATAATTTAATCTTCTGTCCGGATTTTAAACTAACGATAGCTTTTTTACGATCGGATGTTTTCCCTACATATCTTCCCATTCTTTTAGGTTTACCTTTTACATTCATGGTATAGACTTTTTCCACTTCAACTTTGAATATATCTTCGATAGCATTTTTTATCTCAGTCTTATTGGACCTTTTGTCTACCAGAAAAGTGTATTTGTTGTCAGCCAGCATGTTCATGGATTTTTCAGTTACTACCGGCTTAATAATAATATCTCTATAATCCCTCATTTAAGCAAATACCTCCTCTAGCCTGGCAACTGCATCCTTAGTCATCAGCAGGGTTTCATATCTAAGAATATCGAATACATTTATATAATCGGCTTTTAAAGGTTTAACTCCCGGGATATTTCGGGCTGACTTGTACACATTGACATCCCCGTCAGCAGTTACAAGCAGCGTCTTCTTCCGTGCATTCAATAAATCCAGAGTTTTAACCATAAGTTTGGTTTCAGGTTTATTAAACGACAAAACATCGACTACGATTATATTGCTGTCCAAAACCTTGCTGGATAAGGCTGATTTTAATGCTAATCTCCTTACTTTACGGGGAAGCTGATAGGAATAATCTCTGGGTTTGGGGCCAAAGGCGATTCCTCCGCCTTTCCAAACTGGATTACGTGAGCTCCCCACCCGGGCACGACCAGTTCCCTTTTGCCGCCAAGGCTTCTTGCCTCCACCCCTTACTTCAGCTCTAGTTTTGGTTGAGGCATTCCCTGAACGCTTGTTTGCAAGCTGCATTTTGACAAATTGATGCATAACTGCCACATTAGGCTGTATGCCAAAAATATTATCGTTTAAGTCTATCTCGCCAACCTGGGAACCTTGCATATCATACATTGCAACTTTAGGCATCTTTTTTTACCTCCTTCGCGTCAAACATACTACGCTTTGATTGAACTCTTTATCAGCACTAGGCCTTTCCGCGGGCCGGGTATCCCACCCTTAATAAGAATGAGGTTCTTTTCCGGGTGGACTTTTACAATCTTCAAACCTTGAACCGTAACCCGTTCGCCACCCAAATGCCCAGGCATCTTACGACCAGGAAATACGCGAGCCGGACCCATTGCTCCCAGGGAACCCGGACGCCGATGATATTTTGAACCGTGACCCATGGAACCCCGGGCAAAATTATGTCTTTTAACTGCGCCCGCAAATCCTTTGCCTTTAGATGTGCCTACTACGTCGACTTCCTCGCCGGCAGAAAAAATATCCACCTTAATCTCGGAACCGATTTCATAATCGTTCACATTGTTGACGCCAAATTCTTTGATATATCGTAAAGGCTGAAGTTTAGCCTTACGAAAGATCCCCATTTTAGGTTTGTTGACCAGTTTTTCTTTAATGCTTCTGAAACCTACCTGAATTGCACTATAGCCATCGGTTTCGACCTGTTTCTTTTGCAAGACAACATTCGGTTCTGCTTCTACAATAGTAACTGGAATGGCTTTCCCATTCTCATCAAATATTTGAGTCATACCTACTTTTATGCCCATAATTGTTTTTAGAATTTTTTCCGCCACCTCTGTACCTCCTAGTTGAGAATTCTTTAGCGAGCGGTTGGAAGCGGGGTATCCAACATCACCTTTTATTAAACCCGGATTTACTACCTTGAGATCTTTTTCCCCACTGATCTCTTAGTACCGGTCCCCAGCTATAACTTAATCTCTATATCCACGCCTGAAGGTAAATCCAGATGCATCAAAGCATCTATTGCACGAGGATTGGGATCGAGTATATCAATTAAACGTTTGTGAGTTCTCATTTCAAACTGCTCGCGAGAGTCTTTATTAACATGCGGCGAGCGCAAAATAGTATATATCTTTTTCTCAGTCGGCAAAGGTATCGGCCCAGAGACATTCGCCCCGTTTTTCCTCGCAGTATCAACAATCTTCTGGGATGATTGATCCAGGAGCTTATGGTCAAATGCCTTTAATCTAATTCTTACTTTTTGGCCATTCACTTTAATTAAACCTCCTTAGATTCGGTTTTTTTCAATACACGCATCCTGGCGTATAGTGTTCAAGGGCATCAACCAAGACTGTTCCTCGTTTCCGGTTAACAAGAATGCGGTTTAGCTTTCGATGCCGGTAACAACGCCGGATCCTACCGTTCTTCCGCCTTCACGAATAGCAAATCTTAAGCCTTCTTCTATTGCTATCGGGGTTATCAATTCTATTGCCATCTCGATGTTGTCTCCCGGCATTACCATTTCTACACCTTCCGGCAATTGGATTATCCCGGTTACGTCTGTGGTCCTAAAGTAGAACTGCGGACGGTATCCTCCGAAGAATGGCGTGTGCCTGCCTCCTTCTTCTTTGGACAGTACATATACCTGCGCATCAAATTTCGTCAACGGTTTGATGCTGTTTGGCTTCGCCAGAACCATTCCTCTTTCTACATCTTTTCTGTCCAGTCCTCTTAACA
>JAQVWS010000118.1 GCA_028709585.1 Syntrophomonas sp.
CTTTCTGCTTCATCCCAATTACGTTTTGGATTTGAATATGATGTTTTGACTTATACCAGTCACGCGGGCTATTTGCCGCTGGGTTACTCCTTCGCTTTGTTTTATTATATTGATTATTTCCCCACGTTTTTTCTTATCCATACCTAGAAGCCTACCAATGGGTTCTCCCATTAATGCTTCAATCTCAGCTTTCACTTCGGCATCAGTTTTGCGATGTATAATCACTTCGTCAAGACACTTATCCTTGTTATCCTGCTTCATGAACTCAACAAATGCTCGAATTGCTTTCTCTCGATGCGAGTGGATTGTTCCTAATACAAAACCAGTTTCGGTTAACCCATTAGGATACTCCTTATTACCGTAATAATTATGAATACTACTCCATCGATAGGCCTCCGGCTTGTTTACCAGGCCAGCCTTCACAGGATTGTTATGTATGTAACGAATTACTGTCAGTAGGTAATTGTCATCCTCAACACATTCACTTCCATATCGTCCCTGGAATAAATGTCCGCTGCGCATGTACTTTTGATTATACCACTTAGCATAACTGGTTCCCACACGGCTCATGATTCTTGATACAGTATCACCGGTCTCCCGGATCAATAAATGAATGTGATTTGTCATCAAACAATAGGCGTAAATCTCAAATTGCTTGTCGGTTTTCTTCATTTCAACTGTTTCCAAAAATCTAAGCATATCACCATCATCATAAAATATATCCTGTCTATTTATACCACGCAAAACAATGTGATAAATCCCGCTCTCACATCGATCTCTCGCTACCCTAACCATTTGCCACTCTCCGTGTCATTTATTTCCATTATGTCAGATTGAAAATCAGTAAGCAAGAGGAGAAGCAAAGGAAGCAAGAAGAACGTCCCGCTGCTTCCGCTGCTTCCCCGCTGCTTCGCCGCTTCCGCTAAATATTTTCTAGTTTTAATGCGTCAATAATACTCTCCTGTTTAATTTTGCTGCTGGAATACAGCATAGCTGAAATCACTATAACAAATACGGCCCCAATAACAAATAGAATACTGTTCCAAGGAAGGGTAAAGCTGTAGCTAAAGGTGTATCCCAAAGACCGGTAGATTAGATACATTACCCCTATGCTGAGGGGTAGTCCGTAAAACAGCGATTTTACACCATAAAAAACGCTTTCATAATTTAGCATTTTGCTAAACCCCTGGGGAGTCATGCCCACTGATTTAAGCATGGCAAATTCTCTTTTGCGCAGAGCAATACTGGTGGATATGGTGTTAAAAATGTTGGCTATAGAAATGGCTGTAATCAGTACGATAAATCCATAGGTAAAAACTGAAAGTAACAGCATTATCTGTTCTTCTTGCTGCCTCATCTGGTATACATTGAAAACGTTCAAATTACTCTGGTGCATATTCTGAATTTGATGCTGGGTGGTCAGGGGATTAGTACTATTCAGCAATAGTTGGGTTCTAATTTGGTCGATTTTCACATCCCCAACCAGCTCAGCTAAAACCTGCTCCGATACAATTACACTAAGTCCGCCCGGCCCGGCTGTGAATACACCCATGGGAATTTTATCTGTTAATGCCGCAATTTGCAGTTGGTCTAAAAAGGTCTCTTTTTGTGTCTCTTGATCAGTCTGGTATAATTCAATACTTTGACCAGCCTTTGCATTAATGGCCTTGGTCTCAACAAACTTTCTTGCCTCATAATCCTGATAAGAAATGGTATTGATTGCAATTCCACATAATTTTTCTGTATTTCTGAGCTGATCATAATCTACACCCACCTCCCGAGCGTAATTCTGGAGGCTCTCCTCATCCAGGGCATTTATGTTGATATAGTAAGGATATTTCTCATTTCTGATTAAGCTTTCATTCTTCTCCCGCAGTTCTTGGGGGATCAATTCCTCATCTATCCAGGAATTCACGGTTAGTTCTTTCACAATAGAATATTCGCTCACATGATTCAAACTAGCAATAGCCTGAATCAATTGTTGATCTTCGGCCGCGTTGTCTCCGGGCAGCGAGACCTGAATATCAAAGTTCACTCCATCTTGGGAGAGTTCAGCTGACTTCTTTAGATTGTCTGTGAAATATGAAACGGTCAAAAACAGCACTATGCTGATTACCAATGAAAATACGGTAGCCTGGTACCGGCGCTTGTTTCTTTTCAGGTTTTTCAAGCCAATTTCTGCTTCAAAACCAAATAACCTGCGAACCAATTTACTGGTTCTCATGGCTTTCTTGGTAAGCTTAATATCACTTGATTGCCTGATGGCATCAATAGCCGATATATTGGAGGCCCTTTTGGCTGGCCAATAGGTGGAAATAAAGATGGTTAATAGGGAGATAAGGCAAGCAGCCAGTATGGATAAAGGGGTGACTGACACGGTAAATGTCTCTGCTACTCCTGTTCCTCCTAATAATCCCTTTATCATAGGATTAATAATCCAAAAAGTAACAGCCAGCCCGCCCAGCCCGCATAATACTCCCAGGGGGATACTTATCAGGGCTATGACCGCTCCCTCAAAAAACACCGAGTCTCTCTTCTGCTTTCTGGTTGCGCCTACACTGGAGAGCATACCCAAATGGCGGGAACGATCCGCAACAGAAATAGCAAAAGCATTATAGATTAAGGCCACTGAACCTACTACGATTATGGCCATAATGATGGCTATCATGGAATAAAGGGTTTTGTGCAGATTATCTATATCGGTCACACCATAATAGCGGAGCAGTTCATTATTAAATTCGACGTTTGCAATCTTATGCTGCTGGGCCAGATCCTGAGTATGGGTGTAGAGTGATCTTCTGACTTTGTTTAAAACCACCGAGGCATTAACGGTATCATCCTTTACCAAGCTGCTTTCATCCACGTAGCTAATGACGGTATAACCTGGTGCCCAGGCGGGTTCCCAGACGGGACGGGCAATAATTCCTACTACCGTATAGCTGCGGGTAGTGGTGGTATTTATAGTTTCGGAAATCTCATCTTCTCTTGATTGTAAAGGGGCCTTCTGGGTCAGGGCTTTGCCATCACTATCAGTCATAAACCTCTGACCAATATCAAGTACCAGCTGATCACCAATTTGGAAGTTTACCTTGGCTCTTGGGGCAATTTCCTCGGAAATGACCAGTTCGTTTTCGGCCTGGGGCAGCCGTCCTTTGATCAAATCAATAGGAAACTGCTCAAAACCCTGGGAATCATATTCCTTGATAAACAGGTAAGGTTTATGTCTATTCTGATTCCCTTCCAAAAAGGCATAGCCTAGATCTCTGGATATGACCAGAATTTTGGTTTCTTCATCATTCTTGATGGCTTGCAGCTGTTCCTGGTTTACATCCTTATACAGTACATGCCACTCTCCATCCCGGGCAATGGTCAGTCTTTGCAGCAAATCCATAAAGGATACCCCCAGAGTGGTGACCGCAGTCAACATAGCAACGGAAATAATAACTCCTATGATGGTAACCAGGGTTCTGCGTTTATTTTGCTGCATATTTCTTAAAGTTAGTCTGTTAACAATATTCATGGGCGAATCACCTCATCGCGGGCGATTCTTCCATCTTCTATGGAAATAATTCTATCAGCCTGTAAGGCAATTCGTTCATCATGGGTAATTACCAGCAGGGTTTGCTTATAGGTCTTATTAAACATGGTTAATAAGCTGACTATTTCCTGGCTGTTTTTGCTGTCCAGATTACCGGTGGGCTCGTCGGCCAGCATAAGAACCGGATTATTGATCAAGGCTCTGCCGATAGAAACCCTTTGCTGTTGCCCGCCGGAAAGTTGATTTGGCAAATAACTCAAGCGGTCTTTAAGATCCAAAATGTTTACGATACTATTAAAATGCTGCCTCTCCACCTGATGACCATCCAGCAATATAGGCAGGGTGATATTTTCTTCCACTGTCAAGACCGGAATCAGGTTGTAAAACTGATAAACCAGTCCAATCTGCCTGCGTCTGAAGATAGCCAGCTGGGTTTCGTTCAGATCATAAATATCGGTATTATCTATCCATACTTTTCCGCTGGTAGGCCGGTCAACACCTCCCAGCAAGTGTAAAAGGGTGGATTTGCCTGATCCCGATGGACCAATAATCGCAATAAACTCCCCCTCATCAACGGAAAAGGAGATATCATCCAGGGCTTTTACGGCTGTTTCGCCTTGTCCATAAATTTTAGACAGATGTTCAATTCTTAAAATCTCCATATTAAAACTCCTTTTTATGTGGTGAGTTAAAGTATATCTGTCTAAAATGACAAATAAGTGACTGTAATATTACAATTTAGTCACTTGAAGATTTTGCAGTAATAGTTTTCTTAATTTATTATATCTTTCATTCATAGTTGTCATCCTGAGACGAAAGCCGAAGGTTTAGATTCTTCACTGTGCTCAGAATTACAGATCAGGATATTTCTTTTTTGTGGCGCAAGGCAACTATAATCTTTAACTATCAGGCATTAAACGATTTGTTTGTAGAACTTTATCCTAAACTCAGTACCCTTTCCCTCCTGGCTCTTAACTTCGATATTGCCATTTTGACTGGAAATAATGCTATGGGCCATAGCCAATCCAATGCCAACACTATCATCGCCGGCATTTTTACCTTTATAAAAACGTTTAAAAATATAGGGCAGGTCTTCTTTAGGGATTCCTGGCCCATTATCAGCAATAACAATTTCCGTAAACAGTGCATTTTCCGCAAAAGAAACCCAGATAGACCCGCCAGTCGGAGTGTGCTCCACACAGTTTTTCAGTATGTTGATTAAGGCCTCCCTGCTCCATTTGAGATCGCCAATAAAGGAGATTTCCTCTTCACCCTCAACCTTAATGCTTTGTTCTTTGATGTCCATGGGAATAAGAATCGACTCAATGGCCTTTTCTAAAAGCTCCTTTACTCTTACCAGATCCTTGTTGAACACTGCCGTTCCCGCATCAATTTTGGATAGTTTCAATAAGGAAGAAACCAGCCAATCAATACGTTCCAGTTGTAGGCGAAGTTTACGGGTAAATTCGGTTCTTTTGGCTTCAGGCAGTTTACTGTCACTCAGCAAATCCGCCATTACCAGCATGGAGGTGAGGGGGGTTTTCAGTTGGTGAGATATATCGGCTATTACATCGCTAAGCCGAAGTTTTTCCTGCTGTACCAGTGAATTCTGTTCTGATAGCATTAAGGTCACTTTGTAAATATCATTTTTTAGAATGCTAAGCTCGCCTTCCTGATTATCCCGGACATCCAGAGAATAGGTACCTGTACTGATCTTACGCAGGTATTGGGACAGTCTAGCTATTTCCTGATACCGCCACCGGGTAAATAATAGACTGCATCCTATCAATAAAACAGCGGTAAACAAAACAAGAGCCGCAGCAGACCAGGCAATAAATGCTGCGGCCGCTGCGGCAATTATACTTATGGCCACCATGGCCAGCAGCAGTAGCTGAATTTCTCTATTACGAAACATCTTAATCACCAACCTTATAGCCCAGGCCCCGTACCGTTTTTATAAGGGTGGGATTTTGCGGATCATCCTCCAGTTTGCCTCTTAATCTCTTTATATAGACGGTTAAGGTATTATCGTTTACAAAATCACCGGCTACATCCCAGATCTGCTCCAAAATCTGACTTCGGCTGAGAACCTGCCCGATGTGACTGGCGAAAATAAGTAACAAGCGGTACTCTAAAGCAGTCAGAAAGATTTCCTTTCCCTTTTTCAAAACCTTTCCCTCGCGAACATTAATCTGTATGTCTTCTATTTCCACCCGGTCTCGCTCCTGTCCCTCCGTGGGGTAGCGGCGTAAAACCGATTTGATGCGTGAGATAAGTTCCCGAATGCGAAAAGGCTTGGTAATATAATCATCTGCTCCCATGTCCAGACCCATTACTACATTGACCTCATCATCAATGACGGTTAAAAAAATGACCGGAATATCGCTGCGCATTTTTACCCAATTGCACAAATCATAGCCACTTCCATCTGGCAGCGACAAATCAAACAAACATAAATCAAACAGATGTAAATCTTGATCCAACAGCTTTTGCGCTGTTTTATAATCATGGCAGAGAACAGCAGAAAAATCCTCTTGCAAAAGGGAGTACTCAATTCCTGTGGCTATGGTTTTATCATCTTCTACCAGCAAAATGTTGGTCATAATAGTCCTCCTTTCACACGGGAAGCAGGGGAAAGCGAGGGAAGCAAGAAGAACGTCCCCCTGCTTCCTGCTTCCTCTGCTTCCCCAACACCTACTCTTGCCTATTGAAAAACGTCAGCTGATAATACAAGTCTCGTTATAAGAAATGAGGCTTTCGTTATTCTGGTTCCTTATTTCAGACTGCTTGACTTGTAGTGAATATCTATAAATATCCTCAATATCCTGCTCGTTTATTTCATGATTGCCCATTCTCAGGCCAGCCAGGCCGAAGCCATGCTTTTTCGCCAGTCTTCTGAGATAATGGACTGTATCCAGATCAAGTTTATTGCCTATGCTGTAATCCTGACAATCTCCTTCCAAGGCTAATAAAATTGTTTCGGATAAGCAAGCTAAATTTACCCCATCACGATATCCAAGGTTAGGCCCAAACCTGACCGTATCCGGCAATTGCACCAAACCGCCTTCCAAAATTAATACATCATTTCTTTGGGCACATACTTCCGGCGCCACGTCTGCCGGGCGGGCCACATCGCATACTACGGCTCCTGAACGAAGATGCCCCGGGTAGATAAGATATTCCGGGGAATTGCTGCTGGCAATAATAAGGTCACAATAAGTAAGTTTATCCCCTATTTCAATACTAATATCCAAAGGACAAGCAATCTGCACATAATCACATACCTCATTTATAAACGCCAAAGAGAGTTCTTCTCCCATAATACGCCGAAGGAAATCATTAGCAAGTTCTTCATCCTTTTGCTGAAGAACAGTGCATAATCTGCTCAGCCACAGGCTCATTCCTTCCCGTTGGCCTTTCAGCATTCTGGTGCGGGCGTAGGATAAAATATCCTGAGCCAGTGAGTTAAGCCTTAACCTGCTGCTGGTAGGGTGCTTAGGACTGCCAAACAGGGTTATCTGGTTTAGTTTTTCGGAGATCATTAATGCACATGCCCTGCCAATTGAACCGGTAGCTCCAACAACGCCGCCTCGCGCAGCTATCAATTCTATATGCATCTTCTCGGCACCCCTGAACAGCGCTTCAACCGCCATCAAGGTAGTATAACTGTTACCGCTGGTAATGGCTACATTTCTTCCGGTTACAGCCCGTCCCCCTCTGGTAACTACTGAAGTCAAGGCTCCCAGGCCAACTATTTCCGCTCCTAGATCTCTTCCCATATCTAC
>JAQVWS010000119.1 GCA_028709585.1 Syntrophomonas sp.
TTGTTTTTTTTGTAGATTTTAAAGACGAACTTTCCATTAGCAAGATAATCTTCCAGTAGTTTTATACATCTTGTTCGCAGTCGGACTTTTTCTGAGCTGTACTGACCAGTCCTTTCATTAAGCGTATTGCGCACAAATGCACCCAACAATTCCGGAGTCAACTTGTCGGTACTCATTTGTTTTGATAGATTGATCAGCTTGTTGAATGGACTCCGATACATGCTTATGGTTGATTCCATGTAGCCTTGCTCGCTCATGCTGTCGAGCAAATTTTTAATAAGTTCTTCGAGATTTAAATATTCCATTATCAAGTATATCCCCTTTGTATAATTATTTTGTAATCCAGAACAATTATACCGGGTATATGGTTGATGCGAACACTTAAAAACTATGCCGAATCTTTTGAAGAAAACCTTACTTGTACGCACTTTCTAATATTTTTCGGCATAGTTTCTTTTTCAACATAGTCGCTGTTAATAACTTCTGGTTTTCTCTCCTGGAATGCCCTTTTTAGGCAACCTAGTACCCAGTGGCGATCCATTGTAGTGCTTAATTCAAGAAGACCCCGGTGCCTGACACCAACTTATCAAGTTATTGAATATTCTGATAATTAGAAGTTGAGGATTATATGAGTATCGCGGCAGGAATGGAAAAATGCACAGATTCATGATCAACAAAATGGTTGTACCAACGGGAATAGGCTACGAAGCAGTTGAGATTACTAAAAATAATGTTCCTGGTTTTAAAGTTGCTATATTGGATGACTTTGACTGCGATCAGGATTATCTCTTTTATAAATTGGAGGCCAAAATCAAGTATACGCTGTCTAAAAGGTATTTGGAGACCGGCACCGATCCGAACGGCATGAAGTACACCACGCTCAGAGACGATGAAGTCTCTTAATCATAATCCTCGTATCCTCCCCGCACCTTACCAGTTATGTTTATGATGAAAGTACGGCAACGGAAATGATTCTGCTAATTAGCAAGTCATATTTCCGTTTATCCTGGAACCGAATGCTCTGACCTCATAACCGGGCCTTGCTTAAATAACAGTAACTTGTCATAAATGAAATTAATGATTAGGATCGAAAAAGTTTAAATTATAAATGAAATTGTATGAATTATTTTATTGAAATAAAGATATAAATGCTACATAATAAGCGGTGAACAGTTTGAGAGGAGTTGTGGATGCTTTGATACAAAGAGAAACTTATATCAAACAGATTAAACCGTTTATTAATAAAAACATCATCAAGGTCCTGACTGGACTTAGACGCAGCGGTAAATCAGTAATGCTGCAACTGATTCAGGCCGAGCTTGTTAGGCAGGGTGTTGACCAAGCACGGTTTATTTGTATAAATTTTGAATCTGCGCAGCATAGGTCTCTTAAAAACGGTGATGCGCTGTATCAAGAGTTAAAAAGGCAGATATCTGAGATTCCTGGGAAAGTATATTTGTTCCTGGATGAAATTCAGGAGGTAGATGCATGGGAGACATGTGTTAATTCATTGTTGGTTGATTTTGATTTGGATATTTATATCACCGGCTCCAATGCCAACCTTTTGTCGGGAGAACTGGCAACTTACTTGGCAGGACGCTATATTGAAATAAAGATATATCCGTTTTCTTATCTTGAATTTTTGGATATGTGCAGACAAAAGGATGCCAATATGTCTGACGGGGATGCTTTTTTAAAATATGTTGAGTTTGGCGGGATGCCGTTTTTAATGAATTTTGATTTTGATGAAGAGCCTTCCTTCCTTTACTTAAGAGATATTTATAATTCCGTTGTTTTAAAGGATGTCATACAGAGGAATAATATTCGAGATGCTGAACTGCTGGAAAGGATTATTCTCTATGTGATCGCCAATGTGGGGCATACTTTTTCTGCAAAAAGTCTGTCAGATTTCATGAAAAGCGAAAATCGTAAAGCTGCCCCTGAAACGGTCTATAACTATATCAAAGCCTGTGAAAACGCGTGTTTGTTCCATCGCGTAAAGCGGCAGGACCTGGTAGGGAAAAAGTTGTTGCAATTACAGGAAAAAATCTATCTTGCCGATCATGGGATCAGGGAAGCCATCTACGGGAAGAACAGCAGAGATATTGATCAGGTGCTGGAAAACATCGTTTATATGGAATTACTTCGTCGGGGCTATGAAGTGACGGTCGGCAAACTGAACCAGAAGGAAGTTGACTTTGTAGCTGAAAAACGCGGTGAAAAGATATATGTTCAGGTCGCCTATCTTTTAGCGACTGAACAAGTAGAGGAACGAGAGTTCTCTCCGCTTCTTTCGATTAATGACAATTTTCCAAAATGCGTCGTATCTATGGATGAGTTTAACATGAGCCGTCTGGGCATCAGACACATGAACATCAAAGACTTCCTAAAAAGTTGACAATAAGGTGTCAGGGGGACGGTTCTCTTGACACCTAATTGTGTTGCTTGTTATAAAATTTTTTAAGAGGTGATTTTTATAAAGTGCCTGAGTGCCTGACACCAACTTATCTTGGGTGGTGGCGTAAATGGCTGCGCAATTGCTAGGGAGTTGTCACAGGAGGGCAAAAAAGTTTGTTTGCTAGAAAGGTTTACGATAGGCTGCGGAACTTCATCTAACAGTTCCAAACTTATCCATGGCGGGTTAAGGTACCTGGAGACCGGTAGGTTCGGTTTGGTTAAGGAGTCTCTGAAGGATAGAAAGAGGCTTTTTGAGCTTTATCCAGATCTGGTTGAAATGGTGCCTTTTTATTTACCGGTATATGATGATAGCTTGCGGCCCTGGTGGATGATACGCACCGGCTTGGGGATGTATGATCTTTTTTCCCAGCAACCTCAATACCACTGTCGCTATATAAATAATAAAGATTTTGCGGAGAAGTTCCCGGGAGTAAAGACAGCAGGGCTGCGGCGGGTTTATGTTTATTATGACGGAAAAACCAATGACCTGGAGCTTACCCGCAGGATTGCGCAGGATGCATTTGGTTCTGGCTGCGCTGTTCGGGAGAATTGCCAGGTGGTTTCAGTTGATGGGGATGATAAGGTCTTTCGAGTCTTGTATCGGGATAGCAGCGGGGAGCATGAGGTAGAGGCACCTTTGCTGATCAATGCAGCCGGTCCCTGGATTGACGAGGTTAACGCCAAATACTGTTTACCGCATAACTATCGAAACAACAAGGTAAGCGGGATACATATCGTTATTAACCGGGCCGTGGTTCCGGAATGCATGTTTCTGCAGACTAACAACCGGCGAATATTTTTTATGATTCCCTGGGATGAGGGGAAGACCATGATCGGTACCACTGAAAGGATGGAAAACTGTACCTGCGATGAGGTTCAGGTGCAGGAGGACGATGTTAACTACCTGCTGGACTGCGCTAACCATTATTTACGGGAGGCGGTTAGCCAGGATGATATTTGTCATACATTTCTGGGCATAAGGCCGCTGGTGATGGATAAGAATGATAACACAGATGCCACCAGCATGAGCAGGGATTATAAGATTGATATAATTCGGCAAGGTGAGACAAAGCTGATTCATGTTTATGGGGGTAAGCTTACTACTTGTTTAAGCATGGCGGAGAAGGTATCGGCACGGGTGTCATAACGTGTTTATACAGACGTCAGGCGGTTAACTTATTTTTTGTTAACTTATTGGTATTGGGCGGAAGCGCCTAGCCAACTAACGTTAGTTAGTTTATGAAAAATGGATAACATGGGGGAAGGATGCTATGTGCAGATTTGAGAACGTGAGCAATGGGGAGAGTCCCGTGACTCATTTTGAGATTTCTGGGATGGACTCGAATTGGAGAAATTTATGTAGAAATATAAGAAATATACATGAATAGCAGGAAATATTATCCTTCATGAGGAAATTACAATTACCACATGAAGGGGGATTTTTGATGAGGTACGATGAACTTGATGTCGAGTCGAAGAAACTCATGGAAAAGTGTAACGTTTCCTGGAACCCTGCTAGAAGTGTGTATATGACCGATCTGCATAAGGATTTCTATCTGTATGAACGGGAACTGAGGTCCAGGACTGATCTGGAGGAATTCTGCAGATTGATCAGCTATCTAAATGAGCATTTGGAATATGGGGTAAATGCGGACTGGGCTTCGTCGAATCTAAACTTCTATGTGTACCTGGCGAATAAAGAATGGTTACGCAGCGAGTTTCCCTATGTTATCGAATCCTTATCTCGGTTTTATAAGGATAGTGACATTATTAATTTCTATAAAATGCAAACGAACCGGCCTTCGACGCCAACGATTATTGACCTGATTGGGACCACCGGTGCTGTGAGCCAGTGTGGAAGTTGTTTTGGGAAATCCATCAGCAACTCCGGCTTTGGCGGCTTCACTTCAAGTACAGGAAGTTGTAAAAGTTATCACCGGAATTGGAGAGCCGCTTCGTAATAAACTATTGTATTTTGATACAGAACTGAATATTTTTGAGATTTTTAATATGACGTGATGGGGCAGCACTTTAGCCCCTACCACGTTCAACCCATTGATATTACTGGCATCATTCACAATTTTAAAAGGCATCAAATTCGGAGTTTTTAACATTTTAGCTGACCTCTTTTCCTTGCTAATATTGTAAAGAATGAGAGGTTAAAAGAAGCATTGTTTTCATAGTGGCGTAGTAATGTCAACCGTCTGGAATGGCCCAAAACTTCGTTGGTGAGCCGACGACTGCCGACGCAAATGCGCGACCGAATTGTTGGATAACTATATCATTGACATTTATGGTATTTATATTTAAACTAGTATAAGATGGTAATATGAATTAAATATTGCGGCTCTAAAATAACTAATATTTTTATAAATTGCCTGATTAGCTTCTTTGGTTATATATAAAAGTATTGGCTTTTTTATTCTCTAATTTAGAGAGAGGATGGGGACTATGTCATCAATTGATAAAGTTGATCCTAATGAACAATCTGGATATACACAAGAATGTAAATTAGATGAGCGACAATGCAGGCAAAAACAACATGAATTAAAAATCTACATAGATAAATATTTTAAAGAAAAACTAAGCAAGGGTGTAGATTATACGAAAGTAATTATTTCGAACGATATGTTAATCATTCGAGGTGAACGTTTTTTAACTGAACCAGAAAAATATATTGTGGCAACTGCTGAAGGAAATGAGGCTGTGAATAGGGCACGGATAAATGTTGCTAGACAGCATTCTATTGATAACATGCCATACTTTGAGAAATTCTTAGGTGCAAAAGCAATCCACGAAACGTACATGGTTGAAGCAAAAAAGGATTTCTGGATGCATGTTATTGTTTTTGATAGAGTCTTAACTGATTAAAATACAACTTAATACAATGGTAGATTTAGGAGTTACTTTTTAGTTGCTCCAAGATGGACCAATATTTTTATGACAAAGCTCATCCATTGGATGAACCCATTAAAATATTGGTCTTTTTTTGTGGAAAGGAGGAATGTATAAAACCGGAAAATATTTCCGCAAAGAGAGGATGGCATTGCTGTTGTTTTCCATTTGGAAATACTCCTCTATCGTAAGTAAAAATACCCGAAAGAAAAAATTTTAGAAAGGTGGAATCTATAATGGGTAAATTAGATGGCAAAGTAGTAGTAGTGACAGGTTCAGTTTCGGCAATTCCTGGTTTTGACTCTATCGGGTCAGCAACAGTTCGTGAAGCATTAGCTGAAGGAGCAAGAGGGGTAGTTGTGTCTGACATTAGTGACAAATTAGGTGAAGATTTTGTTAAGGAATTAAATGATAAATATGGTGAAGGACACGCAATTTTTGTTCACACTGATGTATCTCAACCTAAAGATGTTGAAAAATTATTTGAAATTACAGAAAAGGTTTATGGAGTTGTAGATGCAATAATGGCTAATGCTGGTGTGGTAACTGCAGAAGATTTTGATGGAGACCCAGAAGCAGTTTTAAAATCTCGTAAATTTATTCAAAGTATTAATGAAGATGGAGTATTCCATGCAGCATTATATGGTTCTCGTTTAATGATCAAAAAAGGAACAAAAGGTTCAATCGTGATGGTTTCTAGTATTCATGGTGTTGCTGGTCGTCCTAAAGTTGTAAATCAAGAAACAGGTGAAGTTTTAATTGAACGTTTCAATTTAATTCAATATACAATGGGTAAACATGGTGTAGTTGGTTTATCAAAAGCATTAGCCCTGCAATTGGCAGATTATGGTATACGTGTAAATACTGTAAATCCAGGTTATATTATGACACCATTATTCCAAGCAGCTGTAGCTGCCGATAAAAATGACTTGGCAGCACAAGATTCATTGACAACAGACGCATTTGACTTTGCTCAATTAGCAGCATTACACCCATTAAGTAATGACCCTGTAAAAGATAAAGAAACCGTTCCTCGTGGTAAATTTGGTGGCCGCATGGGAGTTCCAGTTGAAATTGCTAAGCCTGCAGTATTCTTAATGTCAGAGGAAGCATCCTTTGTGACAGGTCAAAAATTAGTAATTGATGGGGGTTATACTGCAAGCTAAAAATAACCTAATAATTACGGTAGGGGCGGCTCTCAGCCTGGGCTTTGAGATCAGCTTGAATTTTAGCTTTAGTTTCCTCGTCTACATACTTATCCAGTGTTGTTGATAATTTTCGTAATTAACGGTTAACACTAGCGATTTTATCTGTTATAATACTCTAGTGGAGTTAGATATTTTCTAATTCCCAATTGCTCTTATAGAACCCACCGGGGGAGCGTACGAAAGTTGCTTGACTGGTATAACACGTGCCCAGTGCCTGACACCAACTTATCAACTTATTGTTTCAGCTAACCTAAAACGTCCAGCAGGTGATGGAGTTGCCTGACCAAGAATTGCTGGATATATGACCTTATCTTAGGAAAAGGAAAAGGAAAAGAGACGAGGCCACTGAAAAAGTCCCATAATAATTTGCGTTAAAAGAGCCACAACTACCGTAAAATAGACAATTTTGACCATTTTTATGATATATAATTAAGGTAGTAAATTACGTGGGTGATAAATAATCATGGATAACCACTATCATCTGATCATACAGACGAAAGACAAGCCTTTAAATAAAATCATGCAAACCATCAATAATCGCTACAGTAAGGTGTGAAAAGAACACCCCGGTGCCTGACAGTGCGGCCGAGCCAGGTGGAACAGCCGTCAAGGCTGGAATTCTAATGGGGTGAAAGTCCCCTGTCAACAATTGACCGATTCGGTTGACTAGTATATCCGGGACGCGGGGAGGTAACAAACCGTGGGGTGTTCGGATGTAA
>JAQVWS010000120.1 GCA_028709585.1 Syntrophomonas sp.
AAGAAATTGACCAATTGACTTCGGAAATCGACCGCATCGCCGGTACCACCCAGTTTAACACCAAGAACCTCCTGGATGGCACCAGCTCCGCGCTGGTATCCACTGATAAAATCAGCACCCGCGTATTTATGCGCGACGGTTTGCGTCAGTTAGACCAGTTTGGTCAGAAGGCTCCCGGCGGTGGGAACTATCGCATTGAAATACTGGCTACTCCTGGTGAGGCCGAAGTACTTAAGACTGATATCATGCGCATCAAGCATGAGACTGTAACTGTCACCGGTGGCAGTGCCGGTTATACCAAACTGGAAGGCGCTACCGGAATTTCCGTGGCAGTACTAAAAGACTTTGTTGGCCCCAGTGGGGTAATGTTAAATCAGGTTAATTTTAATATTCTTTCGGGTGCTGCGGGTCAGTCATTTTCAGTCAGTGGTACAGCTGTAGGCGGAACAGTAACCATTACTGTAAAACTGTCAATCGGAGCTGCAGGTACACCGGTATCAGGTCAGGTTCTTACTACAAATCAGGAAATATTCGATGCCATTATGGCATTAAAATTAAATCCAGCCGGAGATATGGACGATCTTAATGTTAATTACTTCCTGGACCTGAAAGTTAACAATGCTGATGCGAAAATAACTCATGACGCAACAGGCCTTGCACTGTCAGGTGCCAGTAATGAATTTAAGGCAACCAATATTGAACGGGTTGGAGAAATTGCACTAGAAACAACCAGATTGTATGATATTCAGGAATTCTGGGATAGTTCCGGTAACTTTATTCTAGCCAATCCCCAGACCATTCAGTTGGTTCAGGGTGATGGACAAAAGGCCTATGTAACGCTATTTGACACTGATACCATTGGCAGCGTCAAGGATAAGCTGAACGAGGCTATCTACAACGGCCTGGGACAGAAGTTAGTAGTAGACTCTTCTGTGGCCAAGAACAGTTTTGTAACCTATGATCCCTGGGGAGATGCAGACACTGGTCTGTCATCAGTTCCAGGCACTTTTGTTATCCGCTCTGCTATGTGCGGCCAGGATGGTAAAGTTACCTTTGTTGGTGATGATCCAGTTCTGCGCGCATTGAGTCTGCAGACCATTCAAAAGGCTACAGAGACCCAGTTCTCCGTAGACCTCTATGAAGCTCACAATAACACCCAGCTTGCCAAAGCAGTAACTATTTCCGGCAACAATCTTATTGGGGTAATTCATAAAGATGTTGATGTACAGTTCAGCTCCAATACCGGAGTAAAAGTAACCTGGGATGACACTAATAAGAAATTTGCGTTTGAAAAGTTAGCTACCGCTGCTGAGACTTTTGTTCATATTTCTGATAATACTACGGTTTTCCACATTGGGGCTAACCAGAAACAGGACATCGGCGTAGGCATTGGTGATATGAGCACACGGGCTCTGGGTGTAAACAATATCCTGGTCACCAGCAACGAGCAGGCCAATATTTCTATTGGCAAGCTTGACTTAGCTATAAACCGGGTATCATCCGAAAGAGCCAAACTCGGTGCTCTCCAGAACAGACTGGAACACACTATCAACAACCTGTCAGTAACCTCAGAGAACTTGAGTGCATCTGAATCACGTATCCGTGATGTTGACATGGCCAAAGAGATGATGAACTTCACCAAATACAACATCCTGCAGCAGGCAGCTACAGCTATGCTGGCCCAGGCCAATCAGATGCCGCAGACAGTTCTGCAATTACTCAGATAGTTATGTAACCTCTTTAACTGTAGCGGAAGCTATTCCGCTACAGTTTTTTATAATGATGAAAAGCAAAGAAGGTAATCGAATTGCTGCCTAAAAGAATTAGACAAATACAAAATGATATTTTTGCTTATAACATAGAGCTAGTGCCTGCACAGCTTAGCAACCTGATGACAAGCATAATTGACCAGGGTGCCTTTGACATGAGGGATATCAACAGGGTACAGAGGTTTAACCAAATTATGCAGGCTAGTCTGGAAGCTTTGCAGAATAAAGATTATCTCCTGCTGGCAGATCTTATAGAATACGAACTTAAGACAATATTACCTGATGAGGAATTCATGGCATGAATATGTGGATTAAAAACTCCAAATTATTAAAGACTTACTTTCCGGATTTTTATAAAAAGTCTGTTTCGTCAGATTATGCCTGTAATGATTTACAGATTTACGAATTAAAAGAGAAGAATTTATCTTTACAATCACCATCATGCCGGTGTTATTTACACAGCAGCTATAATGTTGACAGAGAAATGCATGAGTTGTTCCGGGATACTGATGACCCGGAACAAATCTTAATTATATTTGGCCTGGGAATGGGGTACTGCCTTGAGTATATTCAAAAACAGCATATCCGCTACCGTAAAGTTTTAATACTGGAACCATTTAATAATATATTCAGAGAAATGCTTAAAATTAGAGATTTTGGACCCTTGCTTAGAAAAAGGGACGTTTCTATAATAATTTTTAATGATGCGCAAAAAGTTATGCCCCAGATAATGGGTCAGGTTATGACATCAAAAAAGGTAAAATTTCTTTATCATCTTTCCTATAGGAGTATATTTGAAGAGATTTATCAAGAAATTAGCAGATTATTTATGAATGAAAAACGTGCTTTTATTACCAATACGGCAACAATAGATCGATTTTTAAACGAATGGACCGAAAACCAGCTGATATCTTTGGCTAAAAAGCAAGCCAGTGCTGCTTGTCTGCAAGGGAAATTCGAAAGTATACCGGCCGTAATTATTTCGGCTGGCCCGTCTTTGGAAAAAAGAATAGATGAGATAAAGGAAATCCAGGACAGAGCCTTAATAATAGCCCCGGGAACCGGTGCGCGAATATGTAATCAGAAAGGGATAAAGGCCCATATAGCAACAGCAACAGATTCTCAAAAACACGAAGCCAGTCTTTTCAAAGACAGTTCTATAAAAGTTTTAGTAGGGTCATATCGCTTGCATCCGGAAGTGGATAGGGTATTTCCTCATAACTTTTTAAGAATAAATTTGCATAATGATTTAATTGCCCAATATTTCCATCGTTATTTTAACCTGCCGTTTGATATTATGAATGACCAGGCTTCTGTCTCTTCAGTTGCAATAGAATTGGCCGCAAAATTAGGTTGTGATCCTATTATTTTAGTAGGTCAGGATTTATGTTTTTATGAGAATAAACTACATGCAGGCGATGAAAAAGACTCTTTACATGAGCTGTTTAAAGGACAAATACAGGAGGCAACGGATATATTCGGGGAAAAAGTTCATACCTACCCCAGCTTTATGGTAATCAGACGTGATATGGAACTTATAAATCTTAAGCACCAGGGGTCCCGCAAAATAATTAATGCTACTGAAGCCGGGTTAGGCATACCCGGGGTAGAGAATCAAAAGCTTATGGATGTTATTGACCATTATATAAGCCCCCGGGAAAATGATGTACGGCAAATTATTGATGATGTTTTAAGTGATTCTGTAAATTTGAATTGCTATAAAGATATTGATATTAATGTATTCTACCAACATTTAGGTTCAGAAATAGACCGGCTGGAAGAGCTTAATATTGATAAATTATCGAAGTTAGAAAAACTTCAGCTACTAATAGACAAGCATTTTAAACGCAGAGATATAGCAGATGCTATAGAGGGAATTAATAAAACAAACTCGCAACTGCAAACTGTTGATTTTTACCTGCAGGTGGTTATGCCGATGTTAAGCCAGTTCTTAACGTACTATAAAGCAGGTATGCAATATAACTACTCGGCAAAACCAGATGACCCTGGTGCTTACTTATATTATGAAAGCAATGTATATGCCTTAACATCCCGTTATCTTAAAATAATTAAAGGTATTATTAAGCAACAAGTAAACCATAGTCCAGGAAACAAGCTATATGAAGATGCGGGTTATACCATTCCCAGTATTAATGTAAATGAACACCAGAGTAGAGGATTTACTATTCCTTTAAATAAAAAGAAAGATGATGAGCAGCCTGGTTTAACCTTACCATTTACTATTGAAATTTGATTATTCGATACAGATTAATTAGATAAATTTTTAAGTAAGTAGTTATATAGTTTAGATAGGAGCACAGGAGGTATTAAGTTGAAGGAACCTGTAAGGTTAGTATTAACACCACATCCCGACATAGAAATTGGAATAGGGCGAAAAGAAATAGAATCGTTTTTAACCCTGCCAGATGCAGGGATAAATTCAGATACGGGCGTAATTATGGTTGTTAATGAACTGAGCGAGATGGCTGACAGCAATTATCAGCAAAACGTGCTCAGACCATATTTGGCTAATAAACTGAATTGCATTGCAGTGGGAGTAAACTACTTTGGAGTATACCGCAACAGCCAGATTCAGATACGCCCCAGCTTTTTGCACAATATAAATAGAATATATGGATTAAATCTGAGTATGGAGAGTTTTGCGGATGCGCAAAATGGTGTTGACGTATATAGATCTATAGCAGAAGCGGTTGTACATAAAGGTATTACCAGTTTAGATTTAAGATGCCAGCCACACCTAATAACCGGCAAGGATGAATATCAGTCATGGGGATTGTTACCGGCAATTGACTGTTTGCAGGTTCTGGGTGAGGTCTTACAAAGGTATAATGTCAACCATCGTAAGATTATGGCGTTTGGTAAACATTATGGTGCCTACGTAGCACTTCTGATGGGAAAATATGCCCCCCATACTTTTTCTGCAATCATAGATTATGAGGGATATTCCAGGGTTGAATTAAAGCACATAATAAGCGGGGAGCTTATGGAGCCTGATTATATGTTCAGTTTTGATTTAAATAATAATATGCAGTTCTACATTGCGTCTACCTGTAATAATCCCTGGACTATTGAGGATGAGTTATCACCGCAATACTTTTCTGACAGCCATCGTATGATTCGCAGCCTTTTATATGAAAAGCACTTTATTCCATCGGAGACCTGCTACCATATTTACCATTCCGAGGACAACGGGATAACATCAATATATGATAAAGACCGTTGTGTAGAAATATTGGACGGCTACAATACGGTGTTTTATAACCGGGTTACAGCAGGCGACCAAAGAGCAGAGCAAACCGATAGGGAGTTTTTAGACAGGATACTTACGGACCATGTAGATAGTATGCAAAAGAAAAGTACAGATACTGATTTCAGTTTAGAGAATAATTATATATTTAATTGCGGCCACAAAAGCTATCAATTTAGATTCGATAACGAGGGGAGGATTCAGGTCGGTATAATTTGAACTTGAATCCTGCTTTGTAAAACATAAGGTTAGGCACGGGGATGAGTTTTTTGCGCCAATATTAATGATATCGATTAGTTTTGAATATTGGTATTGATATTTAACGTTGAGGTCAGGTGATATTTAAATGGAACCAATTTCGCTGAATGAATATTTAAGTGCTGATAATATTTGGACCAAGAGATTATTGGGGATTGAAAGTTTTGGACAAGTCCGTAATTGTGAACAGATAGAACGCGAGTATAACCAAGATTTTTATGGCAAAATTGCTGCACAATTTAGGAATTGTTCTTCCATTAACGAAATTCTTCAATATGCCAGTCTACAATATGCCAATAGTAATACCTATATATCCTTTCAGGATGAGATTTTTAGAGTGAGTTCTATTATGGCAAATCAATTAAAAGCCACTATATTAAAATCTAAGCTTGAACAGTATTGTTCTGATTACATATGTGAACTGGGATGTGGATATGGAATCAATTTGACATTGTTGGATGGAAACGTTTATGGAGGAGAGTATTGTAATAATGCAGTTAAACTAGCTCAACAGCTGGGAATGGAAGTATACCCCTTTAATTATTACAATATGGAGGATTACGGAATAATCAAAGAGAGCTCAACTGTTTTCACTTGCCACAGTATAGAACAGATCCCCGACGCCCGCTGTGTAATTGAGGGCTTGTCTAAATGCCGGGATAAAATCCGTTGCGTAGTTAACTTTGAGCCTACAGTAATTCACCAAAGAAAGAACTTTTTAGGGCTTATTCGCAATAGGTATATAGAATTAAATGATTATAACCGGAACTTAATTGAACTTTTGCAGAAGAATAAGGACATTGAGATACTGGAATATAATACGGATGTCTTTGGAATCAATCCTTTAAATCCATTTAATATTATCGCCTGGCAATTTAAATCATAGCTAAGTATGTATAGAAGAGCTATGTTTTTTAAGAATTATTTGCATTAATAGTGAGGATTAGTAATATGACGGCAAGGTTTATTGCGGAGGTTTCAAGTAACCATAATCAGGACTTAGCTCGATGCCTGGAATTTATTGATAAAGCTGCAGAAATAGGGTGCCGTGCTGTTAAATTTCAATTATTTAAAATTGAGGAGCTTTTTGCGCGAGATATTCTGAAAAGAAGCAAAGAACACCGTAATAGAAAAAAATGGGAACTGCCGGTGGGCTTTCTTCCGCATTTAAGTAAGCGATGCAGGGAAAAAGAAATCTCTTTTGCCTGTACCCCATTTTATCTGCAGGCGGTAGAGGAGCTTTATCCTTATGTGGATTTCTATAAGATCGCTTCTTATGAGTTGCTTTGGGACGAGTTGTTAAAAGAATGTGCTCATACCCAAAAACCAGTAGTTTTGTCAACCGGCATGGCGACTATGGAGGAAGTGGCACGAGCAGTGGATGTTATTAGAGGGGCAGGCAGTACCGACCTAACCCTGCTGCATTGTGTCTCCGGGTATCCCGCTCCGCCGGAAGAATGCAATTTAAAGGCCATTAAGACCTTAAGAGAATCTTTTCTATGTTCAGCCGGTTGGTCTGATCACTCGGTATCGCCTGCTGTTATCTACCGGGCTGTTAACGCCTGGCAGGCCTCGATGATTGAGTTTCACCTGGATTTGGATAGCCAGGGAGCGGAATATGCAACCGGCCACTGCTGGCTACCGGAGGAAATACAAACGGTAATACAGATAGTAAATGAATCCTGCCTGGCTGATGGAAGTGGTGTGAAGAAACCTGCACCTAGTGAAATTTCTGATCGAGATTGGCGTGCTGACCCATCCGATGGTCTAAGGCCGCTGCTAAGTATGCGCAAAACATGGAAGGAATGACAATGATGCACACAGTTGCAATAATCCAGGCACGTATGAGTTCCAGTCGTTTACCGGGGAAAGTGCTT
>JAQVWS010000010.1 GCA_028709585.1 Syntrophomonas sp.
AGTATCGTACTTTTTCGCTATAGTGGGATATACCTCCTTAGTAACTGCTCCAATTTAATTTATCTCCTCGGGTACCAGCATGATAGCGGCACGCAGATATTGATAACCCTTTACATGAGCCGGAACACCGATTTCATGAATAATACGGGTAACCTCGACTTCTAAATTTTTGGGGATGCGGTTAGGTACAGCAACGGTTGACGGAGCACGCTTCTCTAATGATGGTTTGATATCTCTGGCTACCTGTCTTACCCGGTCGCCTAATACTTGCAGGTTGAAAGGCTTAAGAATATAATAATCCGCTCCCAATTTCTCTGCTTTTTGCGTAATATTATCCTGTCCAAAGGCGGTTAAGATTATTATTTTCGGACGAGGACTCAGGTTCATGGCATCTATCTTTTCCAAAACGCCTATGCCATCCATATAAGGCATTATCAAATCAAGGATTAGGACCTCTACCGGTTGTTTGGCCAATACCTCCAGAACCTCCATGCCATTGGAGCAAACATCAACAATATCAAAATCGGGTTCGTTGGTAAAATAGTCTTTAAGAATACTGCAAAATTCTCGATTGTCATCCGCGACCAACACTTTGATCTGATTGCTTTCCTCAATCATTATGATTAATCCCTCCTCATCGCTTAATAATACGAGTATATTATATATATTAACGCTTTTCGACGATTGGGCAAAATTTACCTTTTTTTTGCTTATACCAAATTAAGCTATTATTTTCCATTCACCATCATAAAAAACCACTATAATGCATAAATATACTAATGCATGGTTTGGTCTTTTCTGTTTGTTTTTTACTTAACCCGCAATTTTCGGGATTTTCTTATATAATAATTTTGTCGAAATATTTTTTGTAACTGGGTCACGCTTAGGCATCTCCGACAAAATATTATCCATATAAATTCCATATCCTGACTTAGGATCATTCAGAAAAACATGCGTAACTGCGCCTACAATCCGGTTGTCTTGTATAATAGGACTACCGCTCATACCCTGCACAATACCTCCAGTTATTGTCAGCAGGCGCGGATCGACAACCTTAATAACCATATCTTTGCCGTTTTTGCGCGGCGGATAGGTCTTTTCTATTTCTATGGCGAATCTTTCTATATCATCGCCGTTGACTACCGTCAGTATTTCGGCAGGTCCTGTTTTAACTTGATGAGCATATGCCACTTCAGTGGTATATTGGCTCAGTGGATTATTTATTTCTTTGTCAGTCTGACCAAATATCCCACAGGACGAATTTTTTATAATATTACCGGATATCATGCCCTTATCATTGAAAACTCCAATCTTCTCACCTGGGCGACCAGGTTTACCCGGTTTTATAGTCTGGATTGAGGCGCTTACTACCCGCCCCTTAAGGACATTGATTCCCTGTTTAGTATCAGCATCAACAATTATATGCCCCAAAGCCGCATATCCTCGTGTGTCTGGATCCCAAAAAGTTAAGGTTCCTACTCCCACTACCCCATCACGCACATAAAGACCAATCCGATAACGGTCCGTTTCCGGACAGTGAACCGGTTTTACCGAAATGGACATATCTTTGCCGCTTCTCTTTAAGCTTATCTGCACTTTGTCTTCTCCTATGCCATCAATAAGTTTAGCCAAATCGGTCTCTTTGGCTACCGGCAGCTCATTAACCTTTAATATCAAATCTCCTATTTCAATACCCTGATCTCGTCCTGGATATAGTTTATCACCGTTATCTGTCATAACCGGCGCAAAGCCCACTACCATAATACCTTGGGATTGTAATAAAACCCCGATGGAATGTCCTCCTGCCAGCACTCTACGTATAGGTACGGCTTCGATCTCAATAGTTTTTATGGGTATTAAGCCCCATAAATTAAGTCTTACATCAGCTTTACCTGGCTTTAAAGCCATGATTTCATAGCCGTTTATGCACCGCGTTACTGTAACAGCGGGTTCCTCCTGAGCAGCAAATACGCTCCGGGAACGTCCCATTACCTTCATTTCTATCTTTTCTTGTAATTTGCTGGGAAGATCTATTTTTACATGACTGGCTTCCCCTACCACCATTCTCTGGTTTGATGGTATAACCAGCACGGTTTTTACTTGCGGACTTAAACACAGGGCAATAAATAAAAAGGATAAAAAGATGCCGATAGTTGGCCGGAATTTCTGCAAATCGTTTCCCTCCCGTAAATTGGTTCACTATATTGTCTCCTGCAGAGAGAAACAATATACCGTCCCATACTGGAGAGACTCTCCGACATGCCCGGCCCATATTCTTATTGTTTATAGCAAGTGATTGTGTTAGTGATAAAGCGAAGTGAATAATCGAATCGAATAAAATTTTATCTTTCCCTTGATAAGTCTATCATCTCCTGGGCGTGTTCCAAAGTGAGGCAGGAATAATTATCTCCGTCCAACATGCGGGCAATTTCCAATACTTTTTCATTTTCATCAAGTTTTTTGATCTTAGTAAGGGTTTTATTATTTTTAACTATTTTTTCAATAACATAATTCTGGTCTGCATAACTGGCTACCTGAGGAGAATGAGTCACTAAAATAAGCTGGCGGGCACGAGACAGTTCCGCCAATTTTCTGGCTACTGCATTTAAGGCCGAACCTCCCAGCCCCACGTCAATTTCATCAAAAACCAGGGTGGGGATATGATAGACATCTGCCAATGCCTTTTTAATAGCAAGAATAAAGCGAGACACTTCACCTCCCGACGCTATGCGGTTAATCAACTTCAATTCTTCACCCGGATTGGGCGAGAAGAGAAACTCGATCTCATCCATACCTTTAGCGTTTGGATTTTCCTTCTGTTTTACTGCCACCTTAAATTTTATACCCGGCATGTTTAATCCCTTAAGCTCATCATACACTTTTTTTTCCAGAAGGTGAGCCGCTTGCTTGCGTTTGTTTGTTATTGCAGCAGCTAACTGCAGGTATTGATGGTTCAGGCTCGTCAATTCTGCTTCGATATCTGCCATTAGTTCATCGCTTTGATCAAGTGCTTCCCTCTCTGCATAGGCATTTTGCAAATAATTTAGAATATCTTGAATCGTTTCACCATACTTGTTTTTCAATTTGCTGATTTTATAGAGCCGGTTCTCAATCTCCTCCAGTTGTCCCGGTTCAAATTCCAGGTTGTCTTTATATGCGGAGATGCGAGATGAGATATCTTGCAGAGAATAATAGATATTCTCCAAAGGCTCTATCATATCTGCAAAAAAGCTGTCAGTGTTTAGTTCCTGACTTATTTCCAATGCACATGAAACCTGATCATAAGCACTTGATTGTTTTTCAGAGTTATATAACAATCCAAAAATCCTGCTGCTGCTTTCCAACAGCTTGCCAGCATTCTTTATCCGCTGGCGAAGCTCGCTAAGCTCTTCTTCTTCTCCAAAACGAAGTTGACTCTCCTCGATCTCGTTAATCTGGTAAGTCAGAAAGTCCAAGCGCTGCACTCGCTGGTGGCGATGTAGCCTTAATTCCTCCAACTGCTTCCGTTTATCGTTTAAAAGGTTATAAAGGTTAGCCAGATCCGGCAGCAACTTCTCCAGTTTATGGTCAAACCCGTCCACATAGCCTAAATAATTAACCGGTCTCAATATATTCTGACGGTCATTTTGCAGATGCACATCAACCAGATAAGTACTTAAGGTCTTTAAGGCGTATACGGTAACATTGCGACCGTTAATTCGCGCTGCAGTTTTCCCATTAACATGTATTTCACGGGTCAAAATGATAGTCGATATGGCTTCATCATCTTCTTCTATAAGTCCTTGTTCCAACAAAAAAAGACGGGCTTCATTGTTGTTGCCTATCTCAAAAACTGCTTCCACCACAGCCTTGCTGCTCTGGTCTCTAATATAATCATTTTTGATTCTTTCTCCTAATACTAAACCCAGTGCATCAATAATAATGGACTTGCCGGCTCCGGCTTCGCCGCTTAATACATTCAGACCAGCGGAAAACTCAATGCGAAGTTCGTCAATTAAAACAAAATTCCGAATATAAATCTCCTGTAACATAGCTGCATAATTATCGAAGCAGATAATTTTGGTTATTCTTCGATAATGCCTCCTTTAAATATTATAGTTGGCAGGTATAAATAAACAAGCAGCCCGGTAACCCTGCTCCACAGAGTTAGTTACTCCGTGGCCAATTTGTGAAAATAATCCATCACCTGGGGCAGGGATTTTTTAGGTTTGACTATTAAGAATATAGTATCATCTCCCGCAACCGTCCCAATAATGTGGGAATTAGCCAGAGAATCAATCAAAGATGCAACCGATTGTGCTGCTCCGGGCAGGGTTTTTATAACTATGATGTTTTCACTGTAATCATAACTTACTACTGAATCCTGAAAAGCCCGTTTGATTCGCAAATGGGCGTTTTTAGTATTTGGCGCATCCGGCCACGCATAGGCATACCCGTCTTCGTAAGGTATCTTAATCAGGGAGAGTTCTTTAATATCACGCGATACCGTAGCTTGAGTAATATCAAACCCCCTGGCTCTTAAAACCTCACAGAGTTCTTCCTGGGTACTAATGCGCTCAGTTGAGATAATGTCCCGAATAGCAAAATGTCTTCTTGACTTCATCACTGCCTCCCAATGGTGCCAATAGATAAACTATTAATAAATACTATGCTTAAAGGTCATCATTAAGCTGTAAGCGTTTAGTGATAGTCTGAAAGAAATAAGCCGGCTTCAGATTTATTAGTTTAAGTTTATGTTGGGCTTTTTTTACTTTAATATGGAAGTCATTCCGCCAAATCATATTAACCTGTCCATCTATAGTGATTTCAGCTTCTTCACAACGCAGAGGATAGAAACTGATCTCCTTATCAGCATTTATTACCATAGGTCTTTTGCTTAATGAATAACAAGCAATGGGCGTTAATAATAATACTTCCAAATCAGGATCAGTAATCGGGCCTCCGCAAGAAAGCGAATAGGCAGTTGAACCAGTAGGTGTAGCAATAATTATGCCGTCGCCTCGGTAGATGCCATGTTCTCTGCCCGCTATATGTATATCCATGCTTAGCATACGGGCAGTTCTTGATTTTATACTTAATTCATTAAGACCGAAGAAGCGTTCCTGTAACATTTCATCACGATAAATGCATACCTCCAGAATCATTCTCTCTTCAGTATCATAATCATGATTTAATAATCGCTCCAAACAGGAATCCAGTTCATCTGCCTTGATATTACTGAGAAAGCCCACTGTACCCATATTAACTCCCAGAATCGGCACACTTTGCTCTGCATATTGCCGAACAGTTCTGATTAAGGTCCCATCGCCGCCCAGAACAATTATGGAATCGATTTCTCCTTGTCTCACCTCAACCTTTTGCATACTATCAATTAGTACCTCAATACCTCGATCAGCCAGTTGAGCAGATAGCCGGGCAGCCATAACCACAGTGCTCTCTATGCGGGGATTGTTTACCAATAATATCTTCACTTTTATTTACCCTCCAAGGATTCATGGGCTTTTAATACTACTTGTAATACTTGGTCAACAATTAGTTCCAAAGGTTGCTCATGTTTTTTTAAGCGGATGAAGTATTCAATATTTCCCTCCGGTCCTTTAATCGGCGAAAAACTAATTCCTACGCAGTTTAAACCCGCCTGCCGGGCACTGTCAATACATCGCAGCAATACTTCCCGATGGACCGCCGGATCCCTAACCACACCTTTTTTGCCAACCTTTTCTTTGCCTGCTTCAAACTGAGGTTTTATTAAAGTAATGACTTCCCCTTCTATTTTCAATAAATCAGTCAACACCTTGAATATTAAGGTGGTAGATATAAATGACACGTCCATGGTGATGATGTCCACTAATTCCTCTAATTTATCAGGGGTAAAATACCTTATATTCGTTCTTTCTAAAACCACTACCCGAGGGTCGTTGCGGAGTACCCAAGCCAGTTGTCCATAACCTACATCCACAGCAAATACCTTTACAGCTCCGTTTTGCAGGGCACAATCCGTATAGCCTCCGGTGGAGGCGCCAACATCCAGCACCACTTTGCCCTTAAAGTCGATATTAAAGTCCTTTATAGCACCTTCCAGTTTTAAACCGCCCCGGCTTACATACTGATTACTGTGCGGCTTAATCTGGATATTAATATCATGGTTTTCATCCAATTTAGTGCTGGGTTTATCTATCCGGGTTCCATTAACCCAGACCTCACCTGCCATAATCATTGCCTGGGCTTTTTCCCGGCTGGCAGCCAGATTATTTTTAAATAATATAATATCCAGCCTAGTTTTTGCCAATGGTTAGCAACTCCAATGTCGGATGATTAGCTATATTAGGCCATCTGCTAATAATAGTTTCCACGATCGATTCCGGATCCAGGTTAAGGAGGTTTAATAGTATGTCTAAACGGCCTTGTTCAACGAACTCGTCAGGGATACCTAGCCGCAGCAAATCTGTTTTTATATTGTGTTCAGCCAGAACCTCCAGTATGGCAGTGCCAAAACCGCCGGCAACACAGTTGTCTTCCAGGGTTAGCATTCTTCTGTAATTGCGCCCCAGTTTACAAATCAAATCCTTATCCAAAGGCTTTATAAAGCGGGCATTAACCAATTCAGCACTGATGCCTTTGTTTTGCATTAATTGTACTACATCTTTGGCTATGCCGACCATACGACCAATAGCGATAATTGCCAGTTCAGAGCCTTGAGCCAAAGTTTCCGCCTGCCCGGGTATAAGAATTTCATGTTGAGCTGCCATCTTGATACCTTCACCAGCTCCCCGGGGATATCTTATTGCTGTTGGCGAGTTTAATGTGAAAGCAGTATGCAGCATATTTACAAATTCATTTTCATTAGCCGGCGCCATAATAGTCAAATTCGGAATATGACGTAAATAGGACAGATCAAATACGCCATGGTGAGTAGGTCCGTCCTCACCTACCAGTCCAGCTCTATCGATTGCAAAAACCACCGGCAGATTCTGCAGAGCCACATCGTGAACGATCTGATCATAGGCCCGCTGCAAAAATGTAGAGTAAATACACACCACCGGTTTGAGGCCTTCCCGGGCCAAGCCAGCCGCTAATGTTACCGCGTGCTGTTCACATATACCTACATCAAAAAAACGCTCCGGATATAGGCGCGAAAAATTACTTAATCCCGTACCGCTGGTCATAGCAGCAGTTACAGCTACTATCCTCTGGTCCTGCGCGGCTATTTGCAGCATAACTTCTCCAAAAATCTCGGTATAGGTCTTCAAGGCCTTTTTAAATTGCTGACCAGTTTTTATATCAAAAGGACCAATCCCATGAAATACATCCGGATTCTGACGGGCAGGCTCATAACCCCGGCCCTTTTCGGTTATAGTATGTATTAATACCGGTCCCTTCATTCTGCGTGCGTTTTTTAACACGGGGATAATTTCTTCCAGATTATGGCCGTTTACTGGTCCTATATAAGTAAAGCCCAGTTCTTCAAACCATAGCCCAGGTACCATAAGGTATTTCAAGGTATCCTTAAGCCTGCCTGCAGCTCTGGCTATGTTGGGGCCGATACTGGGTATTTTGGTCAGTACATTTTCTATTTCCTCTTTAGTCCGGGTATAAGAGGGGTCAGTACGAAGCCGGTTTAAGTAACCTGACATGGCACCTACATTCCTGGATATGGACATTTCATTATCGTTTAAAACTACGATCATATCAGTGCCTTCATTGCCGGCATGATTCAATGCCTCATAGGTCATTCCGCCAGTCATGGCTCCATCTCCGGTAACAGACACCACCGCATAATCCTGTTTTTGGATATCCCGAGCCAGAGCTATCCCCAATGCCGCTGATATTGAAGTACTGCTGTGCCCGGTATTAAAGGAATCATATATGGATTCCTCTCGTTTGGGAAAACCGCTGATACCTCCGAATTGCCTCAAATTTGGCATACGATTTTTGCGGCCGGTTAAGATTTTATGCACATAGCTTTGATGGCCTACATCCCAGATTATCTTGTCCTGGGGAGTATTAAAAACATAATGCAAGGCAATGGTAAGCTCAACAACCCCTAAATTGGCAGCCAGATGTCCGCCGCAGGCAGCTACGCTATCAATCAGAACCTTCCTTATATCCTCCGCCAATTCATACATCTCTGGGATAGAAAGCGTCTTTAAATCTTTAGGTGAATCGATTCGGTTCAATATTTTATCCAAACAATCACCTTCTATCCTTAAATAATTCCCGACCGGTCAAATTCTCCCACCATCCCAAAACTATGGCTACCTGGAATATAATGCTGTTGGCCCTGGCAATAGCAAACTCTTTGCCCAAAGATTTTCCACCCACCGTAAGAGAAGCAATAAGACTGGTCATAACCGCTCCAGTCAAAACCGTATCCGGAAACGAAAAATCATACACCAGGCTTAATACAATTCCTGCTCCCACAGCACCACTCAAAGTACCTGCAATATCTCCTACAACATCATTACAGTAATTCGCAACAATACTTGCATTTTTTGTGATCTTTACTGCCTGAGAAGCCCCAAATATTTTTTTTGCCGCCTTGGCATTAAAAGGTGGCAAAATTGCAGCGGTTGCAGCAGTTCCAATAATATCGAAGAATATCCCTAAGGCAATAATAAACAACAATAATATTATAGCTACCCAAATTTCCTTAATCGTTTTGGTCAGGGCTTGCGAACCAATGCTGGCCAAGAGAGCGATAAAGAAAGTTAAAAAAGCCACGATTAACGCCGATACAATATTGCTTTTTTTATAGAAGCCCAACAATTTTACTGAGTTCCTCCGTTATAGTCCGTTATAGTAAATGAAGCAAAAGGTAGTCTATCGAGTAAACGTTGTGACATAGGTCCAGCAGGTTTTCCCCACAAATCACCCGTTTGTTGCCAGACGGGCGGTTTCCCTTTATGTTTGCTACATGTCGTCACCAAACATGTGGCTGGATTACCACTAAGTACACACTTTAATCCTTGATAAACCATGCTATAGCGCACACAGTCTAGGAGTTTTCCTCAACAACTCACATCGATCTCTAGCCTCTTTTGCAGCATACAATTTCAAAGCAGATAATAGTGCTTTGGCCTGAGCGTCTATCATCACTAAACGCTTATCCGCTGCAGCCACGCAAGGCAGGCTACACTGCACCCAGTCTTACCGGTATGCAGGTTTTCTCAGTATACATTCAGTATAAACATGAGCCTCCATGAATGTGGGGTCATGCCCGCATGCCATTGCGGATTGCCCCATCATTCTTAACTCCCAGCAACGACCCCCAACTGGGCGTCAAAAGCCGCTGCCAGAAGCTTCATCGTTGTGCCCTTAACGGATTTTTAGGCCCGTCCTCAAAATCGATAGAGTTGACTAGAATACTGCAACCTTTTGCAGATAATAAACTAAGTGATATTATATCACGTTTGATTTAATATCACCAAATCACCAAGGGGCGTGGTTAGCTATTATCAACCTCTGTAAACCACTTACCCGAATAGTTTTATATTATCATAACCATTAATACTTAGAGCGCTATTATGCTTGATTAAGATATCACTATTGGACAAATTTTCTAATTTATTGATATTTGTTTTTTTATTATCTATACTAATGATAAACATTATAATTCCTGTATATATTGCGTTATTTTTGCAAAATATGAATCGGGAGGTTTATTATGGTAAACAATCAGACTGTTGAGGCCTTTAAGAAACTTGCACCGGTACTTCTTAATGCTATTCCAGGCGGAGCCATTTTAACTGTATCTGATCATGAAAAAGTAATCTGGAAGCTTGCTTCTGATGTCTATGATGTGCCTGCGATTCAGATTGGAACAATGTTGCGTCCAGGTGGCGGTCCTCACCAGGCAATACAATCAAAAAAACAAACCGTTGAAAAGCTTCCCCGGGCAGTCTATGGAATGCGTCTTGTTATGACCAGCGTACCGATTATTGACGACAACGACACCACCGGAGTTTTAACTATTATGACCCCTCGTCATCATCCAGTAGCCAGAGCTTTTGGCGATTTTGCCCCCATGGTTGTCAATATGTTTCCAGGCGGAGCTTTCATGTACGGAACCGATTTGAAAAAGATTACCCGTTTTCAAGGCTCAAAGGAGTTCGATCTAACCGGTTGGAAGGCTGGCGAAGATATACCCGCAGACGATATCGCCAGAAAAGTAATCCAAGCCAAGCAGATGGTAACTGAAGAACTTGACGGGACAAAATACGGTGAACCGGTTATGATTGTCAGTTATCCCTGCTTCGACGAAGACGAGTCTACAAAAGTAACCTCAACCGTAAGCATAATAACCCCCCGCAAAATTGCCTTGAATCTTCGCAGCATGGCTCAAAATCTGAGCACTCAGATGCAGGGTATTTCAGCCGCAATAGAACAATTAGCTGCCTCTGCGTCCGAAATTTCTAACAGCGAAGAACAATTATATAGAAATGTACAGGAAATTGATCATCTTTCCCAGGATATCAGCCAGGTATTAGAATTTATTAAGGCTATTGCTGATCAAACTAAAATGTTGGGGCTTAATGCAGCTATTGAAGCGGCTCGGGCTGGTGAAGCAGGAAGAGGATTCGGAGTAGTGGCCGGTGAAATGAGCAAGCTCTCTGATGAATCAAAAACAACTATTGCCAATATTAGAGCTATAATTGGCAATATTAAAACAAAAATTGACGAAACCGTTCAAAAAAGTGAGCTAACAATGCGCGCCACTGAAGAACAGGCTGCTGCCAGTCAGGAAATGAGTGCCAGCATTGAAGAAATATCCACCATGTCGGAACAGATGATTGAAATTGCAGAAAAACTCTAAATCTTGAATGGTAAGCTAATGGGATGGAGGTTTAGAAATATGATTAAAAAAATACTGGTAGCTTATGATAATGGAATTCAGGCCCAAAAAGCTCTGGAAGCTGCTATCGAGATCGCCGGCAATACCGGAGCGGAAATATATATCGCTGCAGTGTATACTATCCCTATAGTGTACCAGGGAACTATGGCGGCAGATGGAATATATCCTGACAACGCTGCACTAACAAGCTATTTTTATGAAACTACCCGCGCTCACCTCGAAACAATTCTATCCCAATCAGCTGAAAAAGTAAGAATGGCCAATATCCCTGTGCATACTGCAATCATGGAAGGAAGCCCCGGCAAAATGATTAGCCAGTTTGCCGATGAGAAAAAGATTGACCTCATCGCTATCGGTTCACATAACCGCACCGCAGTAAACAGGTTCTTTATGGGCAGCGTTTCCAACTATGTGCTTCAGCAAACCAAATGTTTGGTACTAGTTGCCAAAGATTAGAATGTAACAATGCTCTTGGTTAAACCTAAGGTTCCACAAATTAAGACTATTTAATAACCCGGCAGGAGGCACAAGATATGTTTAAGACAATACTGGTGGCCTATGACGACGGTGAACAAGCCGCTAAGGCACTAAATACAGCTATTGATATCGCAGGAAAAATGTCCGCCCAAATTTTCATCTGTTCAGCCTATACCATCCCAACTAATGACTGGGAGAGGTATGCTACCATGGTCAGTGTACCTGCACCCAAAGATAAAGCTGATACCTTTCATCAACATCTGCACAAATATTTATTAAATATTCAAGCTGAAGCTGCTGAGAAAGTGCGTCAAGCCAATATCCCCGTGCAAACTGCGGTCAAGCAAGGCAGATCCGGCCCCGTAATAATCCAAACCGCCAAGGATCTGCAAGCTGGTCTTATCGTAATAGGCTCACATAACCGCAGCGGTGTGGGTCAGTTTTTCCTGGGCAGCGTTTCAACCTATGTACTGAACAATGCTCCCTGCCCGGTATTGGTCATTAAAGAATAGCCAATTCAGCTGGTTACGCGGTACGGTGCAGTGTAAACCGAGCCAGATTTCGCAGGAAATCAGCCTCGGAGCCGAACGAGTTCAGACTATCGATACAGGCTTGCACGCTTTGCCGAGCCTTTTCTTTGGCTCCCTCCAGCCCAATAAGACTGATATAAGTCGTACGCACATTTTTTTCATCGCTGCCCACCGGCTTACCAAGCAGGTTTTGATCACCGCTTACATCAAGGATATCATCTGTAATCTGAAAGGCCAGCCCAAAGTTATGTCCATACCGGGTAAGAGATTGAATTCCTGCCTCATCCAGTTTGTTTAAAATAGCTCCTGCCCGCAAAGACGCTTTAAAAAGCTCACTCGTCTTTAAGCTATGTAATAAACTCAGATCATGGTCTGCCTGCTTGCCTTCCGCTTCCAGATCCATAACCTGTCCGCCAATCATCCCCTGACTGCCGGCCGCCCCGGCTATATCCCGAATAACCCTAACTACATCCTGGGGTTGTATTCCTTCAATTAAGGCATTATCCGCTATGAGGGCAAAAGCTTCGGTTAACAAGGCATCTCCAGCCAGTATTGCATTGGCTTCTCCGAATACTTTGTGACAGGTTGGTTTGCCACGACGCAAATCGTCATCATCCATAGCGGGAAGATCATCATGAACTAATGAATAACAGTGGATCATTTCCATGGCACAAGCCGCCGGTATGACGGTTTCACCGCTTCCGCCTGCAATCCTTGCTCCTTCTAACACCATGATAGGTCTTAACCTTTTGCCCCCGTTCATTACTGCATAATACATGGCCTGATGGATTACCGGCGGGTTCTTGGGCTCTCCTCCCAGATACTGCTCCAGACATTTCTCAATAAATGCCTTTCTCTGGCTTATTTCATCCATAAAACTATTCATATCAAAACCCATCTTAATATTCCTTTCCCGGCTATCACCTTTTTTTATGCTTCAAAATCTGTAAGCTCCAGTTCTCCATTTAATTTTTTTAACAATCGGCTAACCTTGCCATCGGTCTTTTTTAATTCCCTCTGGCAGTACATCGATAGTTTTACCCCTTCTTCAAATACCTGCAGTGCTTCCTCCAGTCCTAACTGACCCGACTCTAACTGTTCCACCAGGTATTCCAGTTTTTCCAAAGCGCTGTCAAAACTTATGTTTTCCATCTTTTTACCTTCCCCTTACCTGTTACCGCCACTTGCAGCTGCCCATTGGCAATATCAGCCTGCAGCAGATCTCCCACTTCAACGTCGTGTATATCTTTAATCACCCGTTTATCCTTCTTTAGAATTGCATATCCTCGAGCCAATACCTTTAAGGGACTTAGCTTGTCCAGTCCTGCTGCGGCTAAAGCTAATTTGTGCTCCCTTGCTTTCAGTATCTCAGCTATGGCTTTCTTTAGTCGCTTATCTTTCTCCTGCCAGAGCTGCTCTTTTTTTTGCAATAGCTCATGGGGTTCTTTCCATACCTTCTTCATCATTATTCTATCCAGGCTTTCCTCCCGGTTGGAGAGTGTGCGGTTCATTAAACGGGTCAAACGGACAGTAAGGTTTCCTATTTCTTTGTGTAAAGCTCCATAATCAGGCACAGCATACTGAGCGGCCTGGGTAGGCGTTGCTGCCCTGATGTCTGCTGCCAGATCACACAAACTAAAATCCACCTCATGCCCAACCCCAGATATGATTGGTATCCGGGAATCATAAACGGCGTAAACCAGTTCTTCGCTGTTAAATGCCATCAGGTCTTCCAGTGAGCCTCCGCCACGACCCACAATAATAACATCCAATTCCCCAAATTTATTAAGCATCCTAACCGCCTGGGCAAGTTCTCGAGGGGCTTCCGGTCCTTGTACAGAGCTGTGGGCAATCACTATCTGAACTCCCGCATGGCGCTGCTTTAGTACTTTCAAGATATCCCGCAGAGCAGCCCCATCTTGGGAACTGACTATCCCCACCCGGTTAACTACCCGGGGTATCTCTTTTTTCTTTTCCGGTGCAAAATAACCTAAAGAAGCCAGCCGGGCTTTTAATTGCTCCAATTGCAGATACAATCCGCCTTTGCCGTAAGGCTGCATTTCATCTACATACACCTGGTATTTACCCTGCCTGGCAAAAACTGATACACTGCCTCTCACCAGCACCTCATTGCCATCCTCGGGTTTAAAGTTAAGATACTGGGCTTTACCTTTAAACATAACACAGCTTATCGCTGAATTTTCATCCTTCAGGGTAAAATAAATATGACCGGATTGCTGGTATAATCTAAATCCAGATATTTCGCCCTTCAGCCAAAAGTTCTGCACTATCTCGTCATGATCCAGCAGACGTGCAATATAATCATTTAGCATTGCCACAGTAATAAAATTCTTCACGCATTAAACCTCTTTTATTTGCTTAAAGCCGCCTGGGATACGTTTTTCAACAAGTGGGCTATAAGAAGCGGGCCCAATCCGCCTGGGACCGGCAATAGATAGCCCTCAACCTCAGTCAGGGCATCCCGGTCAATATTCCCGCAGGTACGGTTTTGGAACCAATGAAAACCTGCGTCAATCAGCAGGGCGCCAGGTTTCACCCCTTGATTATTAACTGCCAGGGGGGTGCCTTTTTCAATTATAGCAATATCCATGTTTTGCATAGCCTCCGGGTCGTACTCGGGAATAATAGTTACATCACATTGTTCGTTAATAAACATTAAGGCCAGGGGCTGAATAACATCAAATGATTCTCCTATTAAAAGGACCTTTTTCCCAGCCAGGGGCGTCTTAAATCTTTGGCATATATTCATACAAGCCAAGGCTGCACAGCTAATAAATACGGGTTCGCCTCCCAATAGCCCGCCGCGATTTTCGGGGTTAAAACCATCCACATCTTTATGTGGTGCAATAGCTCTCAGAAATTTTTCCCGTAATGGTTCCAGAATCTCAGGCAGAGGCAACTGCAGCAGTATCCCATCAACCTCTTCATCCTCGTTCAGGATCTTAATTTGTTCAAGCAGACCATTTGGTTTGATATCTCCTGATAACTTAATTATTCTTGCTTTACCGCCGATAGACTCTATTGCTTTTTGCTTGAGCCCAATATAAAGAGAATTCTCCTGATTATCTCCCACATCCAGCATGGCCAGGCATGGGTAAAGTCCTTGTTTGCCATTTGATTCCTTTAATACAGCCTTTATCTCATCTGCAATATCTTTACCGCTTATTATTTCCATAAAAATACCCCTCTCAGAATAATAAGGGAACCTTGCCAACTATCTTAATATTGCCAGCAAGGGTCCCTTCATTTAAGCGATGGTTTTCTTTCTCGAATCTTATCCAGAATGGCGTTTATAAAGCCAACTGAAGCAGGCTCACTATAGCGTTTGGATATCTCAATCGCCTCGTCAATCGCTACAATTGCTTGGGCACCTTCCATATAGAGTATCTCAAAGCTGGCCAGGCGCAATAAATTTCGATCTACCGACGGCATTCTCTGTATAGTCCATTCCTTTGAGTATTGGGCAATGTTAGCATCTATCGCCTCTAATCTTGCAACCGCTCCTTCGATTAAATCCCATGCAAATTGGCTGTCTTTTTCTGACAGGGGGGCTTCCTTCAGAAGGTAATCAAAAGCGGCACGGGGATCAGCATCTACCTGGTCAATTTGAAATAGAACTTTGAAGGCAAGTTCCCGCGCTTTTCTTCTGCTCAAATTTATCTCCCTTCTTGATTTCTAACTATTTATTAGACTTAAAGAGGTTTTTTATCCATACCTCTAAATCGGTCTTGTCGTCAATTTTCTTCCCTAATATATAGCCAAGAGCAATACAAAAAGCAATAAACATCGTTCGCCAAAAGCCATAATTGATAACCAGGAAACTAGCTATCATTCCCATGAAAATGCCAATGGTTTTACCACGATGTTCCGTTATCACAAAAAGTATGATCTTTTCTAACATAATGCCTCCTTACTTGCTGACTGCATTAGAATCATCTATCAGAACCTTAATCTCAGCAACCTGAAGACCGCCGATTTTTACTAAATCATCCTTCACCGCTGTCTGGAGAGAATGAGCCAGTTCAGGAACAGTATATTCGGTATTAATCATTATGTGTAATTTAACTATCAGGCCTTCGGGGGTATTGCTGACTGTGGATTTAAGATCTTTTACGCCTTCAACCATTTTGGCAGCCTTAGTTATAATGGCTTTAATAGCACTGGTGCTTATTGAAATTTCTCCCGCCAGGTCTTTATCAACCAGCACATTATCGGTATGCTTGGCAGGTTTTAAGACCCATATCATTATTATTAGCGCCAGAATGCCAATTATTAGACCAACTGCGCCTATTATCATCCTATTTTCAGGCGTGGACAGCGCCGCCTCATAATAGACCACAGGTGAAAACAATCCCAGGCAAACTGCAACCACTGCACCGGAAATAACCATTATAATCAAATTATTGATTAATAAAACCAAGCGCATTAATACTGGCATTGTATCTCTCCTTTCCAAAACAGATAACCCCCTGGGCTGCAGGGGGTTATCTCCAAGTAGTTCATAACTATTCAGCCTTGGTATCGACCGACCCTTCAATTTCCTCAGCAGCCTTTTTGGTCATTACCGAGACCACATGTACATTCACTGCCGATACGGTCAATCCAGTCATGGTTTCGACAGCAAGCTTCACTTCTTTCTGAACACTTTCTGCAACCTTGGGAATAGCATAACCATATTCAATTGAAATAAATATATCAATACTGGTTTGCTCTCCGGTGGCCTCCACTTTTATTCCTTTGCCCAGATTCTTTTTACCTAATTTTTCAACCAGGTCGAGACCCCACCCGCCGCTCATACTGGCTACGCCTTCAACTTCGGCCGCAGCAAGACCAGCCACCGTAGAAACGACTTCATCCGCTATACGAATAACACCAAGATCGTTGGGTATTTCAGGTTTCTTGTTCTCCATATATATCCACCTCCGATATTATTTATGGTCTAATTGTAACAGACAAATACAGAACATATCAATGTTTCTCATCGAACTAAATAATAAAGCTAGTCCATTTTTTAATCATATCTTAATTGGAACGGCTCTAACTTCTGTTATTTACATTTTGGCTCAAATCTTCTAACCTAATTCATCTACAGTCAGAATCTGAGGAACATCCTGCTCGGCTGCTCGCATTTTTTTATACTCAAAAAATTTTTTAGCAATCTGCGGGAAGAGTAAATAGGTTAATATATCTTCTTCCCTATCTGATATACCGATCATTTCCTGTTTGCCTTTCTCCCAGGCGGGCTGGATTAAATCCGCGGGACGAACGGTAATTACCTGTTCATTGCCGATAATCTTTTTAATAATGCTTTCGTCGATAGGTACGGGCGGCTTTCCATAAAGCCCACGTACATAGTCTTTTACTTGAGCTGGACACATTTTATAACGTTCTCCCAATAACACGTTAAGTACAGCCTGGGTAGCAACGATTTGGCTGGTAGGCGTTACCAGGGGAGGATAGCCAAAATCTTTGCGAACCTTGGGTATCTCTTCCAGAACCTCACCTAATCGGTGAGAAGCATTCTGTTCCTCCAATTGAGATACAAAATTTGAAATCATGCCACCCGGAACTTGATGATCAAAGACCTTCATGTCAGATATCTTGGTAACACCTCGTTCAAAACCTTTATGTTTGCGAAGTTTCTCAAAATAATCTGCAATATCGAATAGCTCGCCCAGTTTCAAACCAGTATCCCAGGGTGTGTCCTGCAAAGCTCTTACAATAGTTTCCACCGGGGGCTGAGAAGATCCAAAAGCCATGGTCACACTGGCTGCATCGATTACATCAACTCCCGCTTCGGCCGCCTTAATACATGATACTACCGCAAGTCCGCCAATGTAATGGGTATGCAGCTGAACAGGAAGACCCACTTTTTCTTTAAGCTGCTTAACCAGATCATATGAAATATAAGGGGATAACAGTCCCGCCATATCCTTTATGCAAATGGAATCAGCTCCCATATCCTTAAGGTTTAAGGCCATATCCACCAATTGTTCAACGGAATGGACAGGGCTGGTGGTATATACCAGACAGGCCTGTGTATGTTTGCCGGTACCCTCAATGGCCCGCATACAGGTTTCCAGGTTGCGAATATCATTTAAGGCATCGAAAACCCGGAAAATATCAATCCCATTTTCAGCCGCCTTATTAACAAACCTTTCCACTACATCATCTGCATAATGTCCGTATCCAACCAGGTTTTGTCCCCTGAGCAACATTTGCAATTTGGTTTTTTTGACCCGTTTACGAATTAATTTCAACCTTTCCCATGGGTCTTCATTCAGATAGCGAAGGGCCACATCAAAGGTAGCTCCTCCCCAAACCTCCAGAGATTGATAGCCGATATTATCCATCTTCTCTAAAACAGGACTCATATCATCAGTGGTCATCCGGGTAGCCCAAAGGCTCTGGTGACCATCTCGAAGACTCGTATCGGTAATTTTTATTTTTGTCATAAGTGATACCCCCAATAGTAAACGTCAATATAGTAATAATTGCAGATAAATATTACTATATTATATGAAGAATACATTTAAAATTCAATGATTAATAAATGTATACAAAGCCGCTAATCCTTTATACTATGACGTTTAATTATGGAAATATTCTTTTCGGAACTTCCCGTGGCTAAACTAACTGCCCTTCTCATCTCCTCTTGACTTTCGGCTGACACGCTGTTTTCAATCATCACCGTCGTGGTATTGGCAGGCGTAATAATAACTGCACAGTCAAAGAAACCCTGGGATTTTATCATGGCTTCTGCCTGCATTTCCTTTTCAGCTCTTTCTGCCAGTTCCACCAGTTTTAGGCAGGCAGTATCACGCGTCTTTTTATCACTGGATAAATCATTGGCTATATCTTTTAGTAATTGGATCTCTTTACTCCGCACCCTTTCCCTTTTCATTCTATATTCGGCAAAAAAATTATCATCCTCATCCAGGGATTGCTTATCAGCCACAATGTTTATTCCTGTACCAGTTGGTTTAATCGCTGTATTACTTGTTGGTAAAACTGACATATTCAAACTATTAATCAATTTGAAAACCAGCAGGGAGATTATAAAAAGTGCACTTATGCAAGCTATTAGCTTGAACTTTTTTATGCTGATAATCATAGACTATCTCCTTTCCGAGCCACAACCCTAACCTGATGGGGAGATATATTTAATAGTGTAACGGTTGCATCTGTGAGCATTTCCTTGACTAGCCCATTGCCTGCCCCGTCGGCTACCACCAATACCCCCACTATTTCTGGAGCGCTATCTTCAACCAGCAGTGCACTGCCACCCGATACCGCGATATCACTGGCTTGATTCTCTTCCTTAATATTTCTGTCACTACCGCTGCGGTCCATCTCCAGGGTTTCTCGACGCTCATTTGTAGTATTGCGGGCATAGCTTTTTAAGCCGTCCGAGCTTAAAGTTATGCTGACTTGAACCTTTCCGGCCCCTTCTACCTGACACAAGATCTCCTCTAATTCTGCCGCCAGAAAAGCTTTGGCCTGTGCTACTCCTTTATTACTCTGTATTTGCGGCTCAGTAGTAACTTGCGGTATATTCGTACCCTGGGGCCAAATAAGAGCCAGGAGTCCAAGGCATACCACTATTAAAATCAGATATTTGCCTTTTTTACCCCAGATGATAAACCCCTTTTTCTCTTCCTCATGCGTTATTTTTCTTATCCACTCATCTAACACACATTAACCCCCCTCAAATTTTATTTCTATATTCTCGGACTTCAGTCCATACAAGTTACCCATCACCTGAAGTATTTTGCGCTTAATTTCCTTCTGTTCCGCATCACTCTGGTGATTTCCGGAAACTGAATTTACTTCTTCCATTTTCTCCATCTCGTCATCCTTTTCAGTTATAACAATAAGCCGGAGCTTACGCAGGGAACCATTCTCACCTACTGAAACCTGGGCATTAACATCACCAACCCCCGGCACCAGTATTGCAACCGCTGATATTTGGCCTTCCAGTTTTTCCTTTATTAAACCGCTGTTGCTATCAGTAATCTGCTGCTGAATTTTTTGTCCGCTTTCCTGAATTCTCTCGGTTATTTGCTTATCTGCTTTAACATCCCAGACGGAAACCTGAAAGTTCTTATCATCATATACGAAAGCCAAGACGGGGCTTAAAACCGCAATTAGAATGAATAGCCCAATTGCAAAACGCACAAAGGGCTTTATACTTCCGTCGGGTAATAATAATTCCAAGAAGCTGGATATTATGATGATAACCAGCAAGTTCTTAACTATTTCAGCTATTACGTCCAAGTTAATCTACCTCCTCAGCGTAACATGGTAAAATTATTAGACATCCCCGCCATGATAGCTATCATAATAAAGAACATTAAGCCTACCGACGCAGTCGCGCCCATCATCATCATCAGATGTGCGCTCATGCTCTCCAGTACAGCTGCTGTTTTGCTGTCGCCCATGGGTTCCACCACCGCGGCTACCAGTTTATAAATTAATGCTAAAGCTGCAATTTTTAAGATAGGGAAAAAAACTATACCAGCAATGAGGAGAACTCCAAAGATACCCAGTGCGTCTTTTAACATAACTACATACCCGGCTGCTACCTCAACGGTATCACCCACCATTTTACCCACTATAGGTATTGCATTGTCAGTTACATATTTAGTAGTGCGCAGAGCCACCTTGTCGAGTACCGAAGCATATAAAGCCCTGGAGGTAACAATCCCCACAAAAATAGTAAGAAAAAGGCCTAAAGATATCTGTGCCATCTGACTGCAGAACTTAGCCATCCTTTGCACCTTAACGGTTTCGGAAAGATTGTTTACCAGGCTTAACAAGGCAGACATTATGATAAGCGGAAAGACAATCAACTTAATTGCATTGGCAAAGGCAGTGGCTGAGGTCATGAGTATAGGAAAAAGCATGACCGATGCATTCACATTTCCCAGTCCGGCTACCAGCACCATCATCGGCGGAAGCATACTAACCATAAAAGTAACCATATTATCAATAGTCTGGTGTCCAATCTCCAGTACAATTTTGAAAGAACCCAGCGCCAGGGCGCAAAGTGCCATAAAGCACACGATATAAGATATCTTACCGATATCTGAAGTAAAGGAATTTTGGAGATTAATTAACAGCGCTGCCAAAACTGACAGAATTATGAGCTTTGATAACAGGCTGGAATTGGCAACTATCTCTTTAAATAGAATACGCACCGTATTTTCCATTACCTTTTGAAAGTCAAACTCCCATTGTCCCGATATAAATTCTTTTAGCCATTCTTTTAAAGGCTTACTTTCGAAAAAGGGATTCATTTCAGAATCGATTTTTCCTTTGAATTCTTCGAGAGATTGAATGTCCAGGTTTTTTAGGGTATCCTGCAGTGAAAAAGCCGCTTCACTTTCTGATGCCGGGGACGCCTCTGCCGATGCAGGGACCAGCCAAAAGCTCATTAAAAAAATAATGGCAACGCATATTTTCTTCATTAACAACAACTCACTTATTTTTATTAACCTGGCATTAGCTCCATTAGTGATTCAAGTATAGCTACCATGATTGGCAGGGCCATAACGGCAATGATGATCTTGGCGGCAAATTCCACCTTCTTGGCAACTGCCTGTTCACCAGCATCCTTACATATAACGGCTGCAAACTCACCGAGATAAGCAACTCCCATAATCTTCAATATTGTTGCCAGAAAGAAGTAATTGAGGCCTGCACGCCTGGACAGTTCTCTCATTACGTCTATTATGGAAGCCAGTTTGCCCATCATTAATGTGAAGATAATGATACTGAAGACCAAACTCAGTAAAACTGCCATAACTGGTTTTTCCTGCCTTAGAACCAGGAGAAAAATGGTGGTTATTAAGGCTAGTCCAACTATTTGAGTAATTTCCACATTTATACCCCTTTGTTCCAATATATTATTTATAGATTAAATACTGACCGTACTGTGGTGAAAAGCTGATTCATCAACTGAACAACCATTATAAGTACGATTACAACTCCAGCCAGGGTCAACATTTCAGCTTGTTCCTGTTTTTGGGCCTGTTTTAATACGATACAAAGGACTGATATCAATATGCCAATACCTGCAATCCTAAAAAGTATGTCAATATTCATCCTTGATCCCCCTCACATTTTCAGATTTTTCAGCAGCAATTATTTCGGTTATAGTTCAAAGCAGCAGGATTACGACTGTAGTACCAAGAATAAAACCTCCGTAAGCCCTGATTTTACACTCTGCTTCTACGCCTTGGCGGGCTTTCTCTTCCTGAAGTTTCAATTGCTCCTGTATCATCTTAAAAAGCTTTTTCTGTTCATCCAAACCGGATACGCCCATTTGTAGTGATAAGACTTTTAATACTTCCAGGTCTTCATCCTTAAGGTTCGATACGGAGCGCAGTTTTTCCAAGCTGTAGGTCCAGGCTTCCGGTATTGTCATTCCCTGCTTATCCTGCAATATGTGACCACACTGATAAAAAAGTGTCCGAGCTGGCTCAGCAGTACATTGAGCAGCTCTCTCCATTGCCAATGGCAAAGGTGTATGCAGATAGCTGATCTCCTTTTCCAGAAACCCCATAGCTATTCTGATATTCCTGATCTGCTTTACTCGGTTGCTTATAGTTCTGGCACCCATCATGCCATAAAGACCAAATCCTGAAATTATAAAAGCTGCTCCCAGGGTTTTCAACCACAACATAAAGAATCCCACCTAACTATTTCTTCAACTGTCCCCGGCCCTGAGCTTCGGGACAGTACGACTAAAATATCAAAGGCCCCCGTAGCCAGCAGTTCTCTTAATAGAGGGCGCTTCTGTGCTTCTTCAATATTGCGTGCGTGTATGCTGGTGATTACTGCCACCCCGGCATTAACACATTCCTGAACCGCCTCTATATCTTCCTTCCGACCTATTTCATCAGTAATTAGCACGTGCGGAGAGAGGGAACGTATGGCCATAATCATCCCCAGGGCTTTTGGACAGCCATCTAATATATCAGTACGCGGCCCCAGATTCATTTGCGCTCTGCCTCGGTAAGCTCCTGCCAATTCAGACCGTTCATCAATCACTACCACATTACAACCCCTTCCTCGTGAAGTTCCTAACGAGAGATTACGGGCTACATCGCGAAGTATTGTCGTTTTTCCGCAACGGGGCGCAGAAACAAACAGAGTGTTGACTGGCTCCAAGTCACGCGGATAAATATGAGCAAGAACCTCATTTGAACAACCTTGTATCTCCCGAGCTACTCTAAAGGAGAGGGCGGAGAAATCCTTTATAGTCTTAACCTCATGGCCTTCCATAACCGTCCTCCCCGCCAGACCAACCCTATGCCCACCAGGTAGGGTAATAAAACCCCGACGGATTTCTTCTTCGAATGCATATAAGGAATTATCACTGATAGCAGCTACACTACGATAAATATCGTCTGCACTCACAAAATATGCCCGTTTCAGGTCATCTTCGAGCTTCCCCTGCTTATTCAAGGTATAATCTCTATCGCCAACTTTAATTAGCAAAGGCTGACCAATACGCAACCGAATCTCTTCCAGCCCTTTGAAATATTGGGTATGCATCTTAAGAAATATTTCTTTAATAACTGGTGACAGGTAAGGTACAATGTGGTTTTTTATGGCTTCATCATTTAATCCGCCCATATTCACACCACCTCTGCTTAAGGATTATTGCTTTAATGATCTCTAAATAAATATTGGACTTAACAGTAAAATATGCCAATTTTTCAATATTATTAAGCGTATCAAGGGCGTATCAAGGGGACGTATCAAGGGGACGGTTCTTTTGCCTGCGTATCAAGGGGACGGTTCTTTTGCCTGCATTTTTCCTGCCGTTCAACTGTGCTTTTGTTTATTCCCAGTAGAGTCGCGATGGTTCGCTGAGATAGGTTGGTCTTACTTCGAAAGCCATTAAGAGAAAGTCGGAGGCAAAGCAGGCAACGGAACCGTCCCCTTGCCTCTTGCGGCAACATGCCTCGCAAACAAAAATAGGGAAACCTTGAAAAGGCTTCCCTATTAAATGAATATAAAATCAGATAAACTTTCTATTAGATATTTGTTTTGGCGGAGGTTTTTTTACGCTGCTTCACACACTCGGTCAACAGATATTCAATTTGTCCGTTAATGGAGCGAAAATCATCTTCCGCCCAGGCAGCCAGTTCCTTCCAGAGGGATGGTGATAAGCGCAGCAAGACCTGTTTTTTGCCTTTTTCCTTATCCTTGTTTTCCATTTATCAGCATCCCCACCTTTCGACACATCAGCTTTAATATAATGAGCCGCTGTTGACTATTGGCTGGGCGCCCTTGTCTCCGCAGAGAACCACCAGCAGGTTGCTGACCATGGCCGCCTTGCGCTCCTCGTCCAAATGGACAATATCCTTTTCATTAAGCTTGTCCAGAGCCATTTCTACCATTCCTACCGCACCCTCAACAATCATTTGCCGAGCAGCAATTATAGCCGAAGCTTGCTGTCTCTGCAGCATGGCGGCTGCAATTTCCGGGGCATATGCCAGATGGGTAATTCTCGCTTCTAATATCTCTAAGCCTGCAATTTCAACCCTGGATTGGATTTCTGTTTTTAATTTCGCAGCGACCTCCTGACTGCTGCCACGCAGTGACTTTTCACCATCCTCGTTGGCAGTGTCATAGGGATATAGACTGACGATATTGCGCAGGGCGGAGTCACATTGAATTGATAAATAATCCGTATAATTGTCTACATTAAAAGCTGCCTTGGCTGTGTTCACGACCTTCCAAATGACAACAATGCCAATAATAATTGGATTGCCCAATTCATCATTAATCTTCTGTTTCTCATTGTTAAGGGTCATAGTCTTAAGTGATATTATTTTGCTAGGCCTTTTCAAGTTCATTGGTGGTGTTGTCTGCTTGCCTGCTGCTTGTTCCGGCGCGGCACTGGCTGTATGAGCTGAAGCATCCGGATTAAAAGCAACCACAAAGGGATTTACAAAGAAAAATCCTTCGCCTTTGAGAGTGCCGTAATACTTGCCAAAAAGGGTCAAAACCAGGGCTTCGTTAGGTTTAAGTATTTTTAACCCAAACAGCAACAGCGGACCTATAAACAAGAAATAAATCACTGAAATAATGATTAAGATAATTCCGGGGACAAAACTTGCTATGGCCATGTTTATACCATATATAAATCCAACCACAGCAACAATCATCAGCAGAATGTCCAACAATAGAACAGCCATACCACTTGCAGCTTTTGCTTCAACTTCTTCGCAGAATGTTTGTTTTCCGTTTATTTTCTCAGACATCTTCAATACTCCTTTCTCATTTCTGAAAGCCAATTTTTCGATATCATTTTGATATCATTTATATATTATATCAATAGCCTATATTTGTCGAGATAAAAATAACCCGCATGACATTAATTTTTATCATACGGGTTTGCAAGAATTCTAAAATTAATGTTCTATTTCTTTAAATTTACCGCATTTACAATTACGGTTATTGCTTCAGCCCGGCTGGCTCCTGCCTGTGCTCGGAAGGTTTTATCAGGGTAGCCGCTGATTAGCTTAGCTTGATTTGCGGTTAGGATATAATTTTTTGCCCAGTCAGAGATTTGGTTGCCATCACTGAACATACCACCATTTTGGGTAGGGCTGCTGATATTCAGCTTAGCAGCCTTAACTGTTATTATTGCTATTTGCTCCCTGGTAACAGGGTCATCCGGCCCAAAAAAGGTTTCGTTATAACCGGCGATGATACCGTGACCTTCTAAAGTCGAAATAAAATCCTTGGCCCAATGAGTTGCTGTATCATTAAATACCTTGCCTGTTTTAGGAGTTAGTTTAAAAGTGTTTACCAGGGCGGCTGCAAATTCCGCTCGGCTAATATTCTTATCCGGCCGAAACTTGCCATCAGAATATCCCTTAATACATTCTGCCTGGCTCAGCTGCTTAATATTTGCTTCAGCCCAATGCCCGGCTATATCAGTGAAAGCGCTATTTGAATCAGCAATATCCAGCGCTACCTGGCCATTATTGTTCATAAACCTTGCTTCCGGCATTATTACTGGCTTCTGAGGTGTTAGTTGATATTTAGCCGGTATAACCGGAAGAGATGCTTGCCATATTTTTTGTGAATTCTGAGAGTCATCAGCCAAGACCCGCCGTGCTTCTTGAAAATGCTCCCCATACCAGTATCTGAAATCGGTTCTGATGCCAATAGCGGTAGGACGATCTGAATTGGTTTGAATAACTGCCGGCTGGCCATTGATTTTCCCCATATAGATTGCCACATGCCCGATATGTGTCCCGCTGTCACCACTATTTTTAACCCAAAAGGTTAATATATCTCCCGGTCTCAGTTTTTCAGTACCCACCAGTTTATACTTAGTGCTGCCGGTAATTTTTTGGGAATAGACCCCTTCAATTTTTTCGCCTACCTTATTATACTTTTTTGAAGCTGTTGGAATCGTATAGCCAAGATCCTTGAAAACCAGTGATACAAAATTAGAACAATCAATAAATCCGGTATCCCAATATTTAGTATGGCCATAGATCATATAGCCGTTTTCCATGTACCATATGGCCCTGGCTACCAGCGCCTGGGCTTCACTGTTGTTGCAGCCTGCCAGGAAAGCATCGGCAAGCGCTTTGTCATGCTTTATATAGGCCGGGTAGTTGTCCAGATAATTTTTAACATTAAGATCAGAGTTGCTGGCTGCACTGGCCTGGAATGCACTATTCATATTAATAGCTGTCAGCATAAGCATTACCAGACCTAGAACAAAATACTTCTTTAACATATTTTTACCCCCGTTATGTAAAATTGGCACTATTAACATTTTTGTCATCTCGCCTTAATTACCTTTATGTAAATTGTGGTAATTAGATTAAAATGTTGCTGTTGCCGCCTTGGTTGCACTTTGCTGGCAGCTATTAACAAATGTCTGCTCTTATTGGATTTTGCATATACTTTGCAGTCAATGAAATAATAACTAGGAAGCCAAGGTTATATGAAATATTCAGATAGGAGATTATGCAATGACAATTTATGATGACAAGCAGCAGGAAATTGCTGAAAAAATCAGTTCTGATGTAAAACTGTCAAATTGGACCGATTGGAAATGGCAATTGAAACATTCCATAAGAAATATTGATACTTTTGAAAAGCTCCTTGGTATTCAGTTTGATTCCCAAGAAAGAAACCAGCTTGCTGAGACAGTAAAAAGATTTCCTCTGGCAATTACTCCATACTATTTGTCTTTAATCGATACCGACAATTATATAAATGATCCCATATACAAACAGGCCTTTCCCTCTATATCTGAGCTCATGGTGAACAGCGCCGAGATGCGCGATCCTCTGGATGAAGATAAAGATAGTCCTGTACCTATCATCACTCACCGTTATCCTGATAGAGTGCTTTTTCAGGTCAGCGGCATGTGTTCTATGTATTGCAGGCATTGCACCAGAAAAAGAAGAGTCGGTGATGTGGATTTAATTCCAAACCGGCAGGAAATATCCCGGGGAATTGAATATATCAGGAATACCCCGGTTATAAGAGATATATTGCTGTCCGGGGGTGATCCGTTTTTATTAAGCGATGAGAATATTGACTGGATACTTACAGAATTAGATAATATCCCTCATGTTGAAGTAGTTAGGATCGGAACCCGTACCCCGGTTGTGCTGCCCTACCGTATAACAGATGATCTGGTTAATATTCTGAAAAGACATCATCCTCTCTGGATTAACACTCATTTTAACCATCCCCGGGAAATAACCAAATCGTCAAAGGCCGCTTTGCGCAAACTAGCTGATGCCGGAATTCCTTTGGGCAACCAATCTGTCTTGCTCGCAGGTATTAACGACCATCCCATAATAATTAAAAAACTTGTTCACAAACTGGTTCAAAACCGAGTCAGACCATATTACCTATATCAGTGCGATTTATCCGAAGGCCTGAAACATTTCAGGACCCCCATAGGCAAAGGTATTGAGATAATGGAAAGCCTGATTGGGCACACCAGCGGCTTTGCAGTGCCCGCCTATGTCATTGATGCACCTGGCGGAGGCGGTAAAATCCGACTTATGCCGAATTATCTCCTGTCCTGGTCACATGATAAGGTGGTTTTACGAAATTTTGAAGGAGTTATTACTGCTTATCAGGAACCAGAAAACTATGAGAACTTCTTCGGAAATCTAAACATTTATGACAGCAAATTACTATCATCAATGCTGGAAGGCGCAGAAGAATACAAAGCAACCGGCATTGAAAGGCTTCTTTCTGATCTGGATGAAACCATATCACTTGTGCCTGAAAATACTGATAGGATTGAGAGAAGAAGCAATGCGTGATACCTTATTAAGCTTGGGGAATTCTGTTATACAACATGGCAAGCACAATGATCGAGTTTATTTAATGAAGTTTTCCGGAAATGATTCTCCCAGTATTATTGATGAGCTTAACCGAATTGCCCACGATAACGGTTATACAAAAATACTGGCCAAAGTTCCGCAATATGTAACAGCAAGCTTTATAGAAGATGGATTTATAACCGAAGCCTGGGTGCCAAATTTTTACAATAAGGAACCGGCTTTTTTTATGGCTAAATATCTAAAAGAGTCAAGAAGACAGGATATTAGAGCAAAAGAATGCAAAAAGGTTTTAGAAAAAACTCAGCAAATATATGCTGTAGATAGAGTTCCCGAACCTGATGAGGAGTTTTGTTTCCGAATCTGTAATCCTTCGGATGCCCAACAGATGGCCCAAGTATATAAGAGAGTTTTTGCGACATATCCCTTTCCCATATATGATCACAAATATATCATACAGACAATGAATACCAATGTCGTTTATTTTGGTATGTTTCACGAGAGTAAAATTGTTGCCTTAGCCTCTACGGAAATGGACATTGAGTCAGGTAATGCTGAAATGACCGACTTTGCAACTCTACCTGAATATACCGGCAAAGGATTGGCCACCTTTCTTTTACAACAAATGGAACTGGAAATAAGCAAACGAAAAATAATGACCGCCTATACCATT
>JAQVWS010000121.1 GCA_028709585.1 Syntrophomonas sp.
TAATAAGTTCCATAAGAGTTTCTCCTTTTCTTTGATGATTGGTTTCTTGCAATTCCTATTTTATCAAAGGGGAGATTCTCTTATTTATTTTTTATCCTATTTGTCCCAAAGTAATTTTACGCTAAGATTAATATATTTTTGCTGCTATTTCAGCAGAGGGGATATGGCCTTAAACTGTGGAGTGCCGGACACTTTCAACAGGTCAAAAATAATCGTTTCCGTATTGCTAATTACTGCTCCCATGTCCTTCATAAGTTCTAAGCCATTAAGATAATTTTCTTTAAAGCGAGAACAGACCGCATCTTTTACTACCTGTACCTGGAATCCGTTGGCAAGCAGATCGCGGGTGGTCTGGAATACACATACATGGGTCTCGCTGCCGGTAATTAATACCTTTTTCCTGCCCAGGGCAGACAAAACCGGTTCTAATCCGGAATAAGCTGAAAACTCTATCTTTTCGATATTATGGTAATCTTTAAGATTCTCTTTAATTTCCGGAACGGTGGGCCCTAAACCCTTGGGATACTGTTCGGTCACAATTACCGGTATTCCCATTTGATCAGCTAGTGCCAGCAATAGATTGGTATTTTTATAAATCTTCTCTTTTTTGCCCATCGCCTTCATAAGTTTATCTTGTAAATCAATAATTATTAAAACTGTATCGTTTTGATTTAATCTATAATTTAACATTTACATTCCCCCATTTAAAACTATTTATGCAAATCCTACTATATATAGTTTACACCAGATTTATAATAAATTTCTATCTAATCCAGGAATTCAAAAAGTTTCAACCCAAATTTATACAATAAGTAGTATAATTAAAATTAGTCTGGTTATTTTATGGATTTTTCCTGGGAGGATAAGTTTTGCATAGGCGTATTCAATTGTTATTAATACCATTCCTTTTACTTACATTTTTGCTGTTTAATTATAGCTGTCTATACCAGAATGTTAATCCTGCTGAATTAGCATCGGCTGCCATTAAGCTGTATGTAAATAAGAATAATATTGAAACCATATCTTCCCTGCCCGAAAAATATCTGGTCAAATCCAAGGATGGAATTGATGCCTTTATATCAACAATGGAGAATAGAGGCTTCTTCTATCAAAATCATATTGATGATGGAATCGTATTTATTAAAAACGGACAATTATTTTCCGTGATTAGCCGCATGTATTCCAAAAATTACATGATTGTGTCTGTCCCCTCAGGAGCGCCTACTGATTTACCCCAGGAAACCATTACCCTTACCGCAACCGGAGATATTTTAATGCATAATACTGTAATTGATTCGGGGCGACAAGGAAGTTCATATAATTATGACCACCTGTATGCCCCCATTATACACCTGCTTGAGGAAGGAGACTATGCTTCTGTAAACCTGGAGTCCGCAATAGCTGGACCAGCCAAGGGCTATACCGGATATCCTCTTTTTAACAGTCCAGACAGTATCGCCACCGCATTAAAAAACAGCGGTTTTGATCTGGTAGTTACTGCCAGCAACCATACCCTTGACCGTGGCTATAAGGGAGCATTACGCACTTTGGATATACTGCGTGAGGCAGGTCTTGACACTGCCGGTACATATAAAACCCCTGAGGAAAAGAATACCCATCTTATTAAAGATATCCGCGGGGTAAAAGTCGGCTACCTGACCTATAGTTATGATACCAATGGAATTCCCTTGCCCGCTGATAAACCATATTTTTATAATCTGCTGGAGCGAGAGAGAATCATTTCCGAAATCTCTGCTCTGCGCCCCCAGGTAGATGTGTTGATATTAATACTTCACTGGGGGGTTGAATATAGCCCTTATCCAACCCAACAACAAAGAAAACTGGCCCGGGAATTCTTTACAAAAGGAGCAGATGTGATTCTGGGAAGTCACCCCCATGTAATTCAGCCAATGGAAACCATGCAGATTAATGGCAAAGATAAGTTTGTTATTTATTCTATGGGTAACTCTATGGGGAATCAGAATGGTGTGGAAAGAAACAGCGGGGTTATTGTTAAGCTGGAATTTACCAAAGATTTTAATCTGAATGAAACTTCTTTGAACGGAATAACTTGCACCCCAATTTTTATGCATCCTTACCATGAGAATGGCCGGCGAATGTTCCGCGCCGTTCCTGTTGAGGCAACTATACAGGCTATTAAGGCGGGAAAAGACCCTTATTTGCAATCAGACAGCCTCCCACTGCTGCAGCAGGTATTGGCTGATAGTATAAAACAGTTAAACAGGCCCTTAAAATAACTGTAATTAATTCTGCTATTTATTAAATTTATTCGCTTTAATGAATGTTGATTTCCAATATAAGCTATAATAATCTAAAGAATAATATTAAGGAGGTTTGAGGCAATGGATAAAAAAGAACTTAAAATAATCAAAACTGCTATTTTAAACGAAATAGAAGGCGAGAAGTTTTATCGAGATACTGCCCAAAAAGCTAACCTAAAAGATACTCGCAATGCTTTTCTATACCTGGCTGAAGAAGAAAAGCAACATCAGAATATTTTGCAGGAATTGATAACTAAATTGACAGCCAACCAGGAATTTTCAATTGATTCTTTTAATCTGGATCACACCGCTTCACCGCTGATTTTCCCCAAGTCTGAAACCGACGTGGATGATGCCTTGGAAATATCCGCATTTCACATTGCCATATTAATGGAGAAAGCCTCCATTGATTATTACCGCGACGCTGCTCAAACTACCAACTCAGAAGGGGCTCGCTCCCTTTACAATTATCTTGCTGATTGGGAGGTTAAGCACCTGGAATCCATGGAGAAGATATATGATTCCTTAACGGAAGATTGGTGGGACAAACAATCATTCTCACCGTCATAATATTGACGTTTGCAGCCGTTTAGGAGAAGTATCTAGGGCTCTGGCGCTTCGCCTTTCTCAGTTTTATCCGTATTTTTTATGGGACCAACGGCCAGCAAACCGATCAGTACAACTTTGCCAAATCTCCGAGCATAGCTTTTGGTTTTTGCTAACTCACGGCTGGCTTGATTCCTATCCCTTTTAACATAATATTGCCCGGCTTTTAGGGCGCTGGAACCGGTTCTAGCTCCCTCTTTAGCCGTGTATGCAAGCCCTTGGCCGATTCCAGCAACCAGATATTTGCCGGCGGCCTTGGAACGCGCCAGCCCTTTGCTTATCTTAACTCCATCATCGGCCAGATATCCAACACCCGCGTCAATGCCTCCATCAACTATATCGGCAAGCGTTTTTACTGTGCTTTCCGTGGCCCGCACCGCGCTTGACCCAATTTCTGAGGCTGTTTCAGCCATTTCTTTTTTACCGTATTTTCCACCAATGCCATGAGCACTTTTAGTTATTACATATTCTAATCCATCAGCACACAGACCAACCGTACCTATAAATACCTTCCCCAATATACTCAACTTTCTTCACCGTTCCTTAGGATATTTGCTTTATATTCCTATATTACAACACCACTCTGCAGAAAATACAGCATTTATTATGAATCGACAGGTGTTTGGTACTAACCCTCGCCCGTTATTAACACTTGCATTTGACAAGCCTAATTCAAACCTGTATAATTCAGAAGCCTTGATGGTTTAATTATCTCCTTTTGGGGAAAATAAAGTACAAGAGTAATTCCAGAAGGGAGATTAATCTATGTTAGAAGATAAGTATATTGTTTGCAAAGATTGCAGCAATGAATTTCCATTTACGGTATCAGAACAAGAATTCTATGCAGAAAAGGGCTTTGAGAATGAACCCGGACGTTGCCCAGATTGCAGAAGAGCACGCAAACAGGAACGTAATGGTAACAGTAGAAATACTGGCTATAGGGAAGAACGTCAAATGTTTAAAACCACTTGTGCTGAGTGTGGTAATGAAACTACCGTACCATTTGAGCCAAATGGCAGTAGACCTGTTTATTGCCGTGATTGTTTTCAGGCAAGACGTTAGTTGCTAATTTCATAAGATGCTAATGAACAAGAGGTTATCCATTTTGGATAGCCTCTTGATATTTTCTGATAAACTATACACGAGGTGGTTATATTGAATCGAGAAGAACTTCAGCAAGCGATGCTCGAAACTCTTGCAGAAATAGAGCAAATCAACCGTTAAATAGATAAGGCCACAGATCCCCAAGATGAAAGGCCTTAAGTAATTTATCTTCGGGCCCTTTACATATCATGGCGACCACCTTATAATTAGTTTGGAAATTGAAAATGTGAGGTGGCCGCATAGGCTCAGAGTGGCAATTGCTATGGGGGCGTGGCTCAGCTGGGAGAGCACCTCGTTCGCAACGAGGGGGTCAGGGGTTCGAATCCCCTCGTCTCCACCATATGCAAGCATTATAAATTCTTCTTCTTACTTAGTAGCAACGTACTAAAAAAAGGATACTACATTTTTACTCCCTTATTGCTTTTAACTCATTAAACGACTCTTTGTACAAAAGCCATATCTATAGTTTATTTTTATACTCTATTCTACCATTAAATGATATAATCCTCCATATTTTACTAGGTTAGCTGACTTGCACGCATACTACCCGCCGCCACCCTCCCAACCGAGTCGTACATTACTGAGTATTCTCGATACTTGACTTTGCCATCACTCAAAAACACAAGAATCGCAAGTGGACTTAAATTATATTTATGATAAAATAAGTGATAAGAGGTGATATTCATGTGTAAGGTGGATCAGGTACTTCAAGAAATTGATAATTTATCCCTTGCCGAGCAGCAAGAGGTATTATATCGTCTTTCCGATAAACTTGATTTATTAGGATGTTTATTGCTTTCTGGTGAAACATTTTCTGACTGGGACAATACTGAGGACAGTGTATATGACGATTTATGATCGCGGTGATGTGATACTAGTCCCATTCCCTTTTAGTGATTTAAGCGGATCGAAAAAGATAGGTTCATTGAACTCAGAAGACTTCGATAATATTTCAAGATCTTTGTCTTCGATATTACATGTTATATAGGCATTTGTATATGAATTTGGATTAAGATTGGTGCAGCGGTTCGATTCCCCTCGTCTCCACCATTATATTGGGATATTGCTTCTTATCAATTACCTTTCCAGATTCCCACCTCGCGATGGACACCCTTGCCCTTGGCTATGTGCTTGGCACTATCAACCCGCACTCGGGACTTTCACCCGTTAGACTGCGCCCATGCCGGGCGCACAAGCACGAAAACCGCCACCAAGGCAGCAGTTTTCATATTCTAGACTATAACAATGTTTATTTTGCTGGCTCCCACTTACATCGAACGGGAGAAACAATGGCATTTTCCTTTTTCAGTTCCTTAAAAACCTTGTCGATTTCTTTACGGTCCAGCCCTGAAAGTTTCTCAACATCACCAGCAGTTACAGGTTTTCCGGCTTTTTCCATAATCTCTAGTACTTTTTCTTTAGAATCCATTTTGTTACCTCCTTCAAAGCTCCATTTAATTATTTATGCAAGTCGATTATACCCTGAATTGTCTTTTTACTTCTCCCAATGAGCATCAGCCACAGCTTGGTCCTTTGCGGTCAATTCGCCCGGAAGGTTTCTTTTGCCCGTAATTTTTTCAAGGATGACCTTGCCAATAATCAAGTTTTGTAATCCCATACATCTGTCAAGGGGATAGTCCGAAAAACCATAATGATCGATAATCAGTTGCATACCTTTTTTTTTCTCTTCAGTATCTTCCGAAAATAAACATTTTCCAAACCCAATTACGCTTTCATATCGCGTCGTTATGCCATGTTCTGTTTGCTCGACATTTATGAATATATCTCCTTCAAGGCATATGTTTTGACTTGTCTGTATCAGATCTATCTTCATCCCATGTTTTGCACAATGAAAATAAATAACGGGGTTACCATCCACAACTTCCATACCGAAAGAAACCGGAACTACATATGGATATTGCTCTCCCTGTATGCCAATCCGCACGGTGTTACACTTCCGCAGAATATCTATGACTTCATTTCTATCTGAAACTTCTCTGTTTTTCCGTATCATGCTTCTGTCCTCCGCAAATTCAAGTATATTAAGCTAATTGTAGCAAAATAGAAAGCATATTTCTATTCCGGAAATCTTCCTTCGTACATTGATGCAGAACTCACTGTATACGGTTCCTTAGCCGTGAATCGGCTAATCCATTTCTTCGTCACTTGCATGGTGGAAAGATAAATCAACTTCAGCAGAGCTTTGCTGCTCGAAGAACTGCTAGACTATCAATTAAGGCCTTATCAATGTGACCTACTTTTTCGTCGACTAAACCTTTGTATTATATCACTCCGTCGTTTTTCCTTATCGGATTTGAAACAATCTTTCGATTTCATATAAGTTTCACAACAAAAAAACTTCCTTTAACGGCAAAGACATGAGTTAAGTCACAATTTTCAAGGGTTTTACCTCCAGGTAAATGCTTACTGTTTCAGAAATTACCACCAGTTTCACTTCTAAGCGCAATTTTTGGCCGGCAATTTCCATCTCCCGACCATCTATTATACCCGGTACCAACTGGCAATTTACTTCATCTACAGCTTGACCTGATATTATACCCAGCCACTCACGAACATTTTTCTCCACGCTTAATTCTATGGTGCTTTTTTCGAACTCAGTATAATCGGATTCTTCCGCAAAACTAACATAGGTGATAATGTTGCTTATTACCCTCTTTTTAAGTGATTGGGTTGCTTTTTGAAGCTGTTGTATTTGTTTGTCCGCTACTAACAGATTATCCTGCAATGATGTGTTTTCTATATACAAAGCATCGACCTGATTCCCTATTAATACGCTGGTTAAAGCTGCACCTATCAATGCCCCAATGATAAAAATGGTCATCCAAAATATTACGCGTTTCATTTTCCTTCTCCTGATAGAACAATAAGTAAATAATACCCAGTTTGTGTCCCGGCCAGTGCGCAGAAAATATATATAAGTTGTTTAATTACAGGCTTCAATTCACCTTGGAAAAGACCTGATTCAAAAACCTCGAAGGTTGAAAAAGTCCCGCCAATCGCTGCTACAATAGCCCATATCTTTATTTCTTTGGCTAAGTTAAGCATGGTACCAATGGGAGGAT
>JAQVWS010000011.1 GCA_028709585.1 Syntrophomonas sp.
ATTTTGATCTGTTTAAAACAATACAAACCAGCCGGTGCAATAATATTGATGTGAAATTAGGGCTGGTAGTTGACTATATTCCCGGTGATAACGCAAAAATCACAGAGATTATGCGGAATAATGAATATGATTATATAATCAGTTCAGTTCACTATATAGATGGGTGGGCATTTGACCATCCAGATTTTAAAAGCGGGTTTAATGAACGTGATATTGATGAGATATATAGTCAATATACCGGTATTTTAATGAAAATGATTCAATACCCTTGCTTTGATGTAGTAGGGCACATTGACCTGGTTAAGAAATGGGGGCATCTGCCCAGAAAACATAAAACAATGTTCTACTTCGAGCCAGTTTTAAAAGCTATCCAGGCAAAGGGACTGACGGTTGAGATTAACAGTGCCGGTTTAAGAAAAGACGTGGCGGAAATATATCCGGCGGCAGATTTACTGAATATGATGTTTGCTTATAATATTCCCATCATTTTTGGCTCTGATGCTCACCACCCCGACCAGATGGGAGAAGGATTAAGCCATGCTTATCGTTTGGCCGGCCGGGCTGGCTATAGATCTTTTGTGAGGTTCAGTCAGCGCCAGAAGCTGGTTACACCGATAGATTTCTAATCATTTAATATCAGAAAAGGAAGTGGACGTAATGGAAAACATCAACCCCTATGATAAAGCCCATGAACTTGCCCAGGCAATAAGGGATAGTGATGTGTTTAAACACTATCTGGCAGCGCAAAAAGAACTGGAGGAAAACCCGGAAGCGGTAGAAAAAGTCCGCCTTTTCCACCTACTCAGAATGGAAGCCAACCAAGCTCGGGTTTTGGGACAAGAGCAGGAAGAAAACAAAGTGACCGAAATGACGTTGGAGTTTGCGAAATTAAGCCAGGATAAGGCTATTGCTGATTATTTTAACGCGGAAGGTTCTTTTGTACAAATGTTCAGCGAAATCCAGGAGATTATCCAGAAGAGCATGGAGAACGGGTTTTCGGAATAGAATTTTACAATCAACTAAAAGGATAAAAATGTAATTTAAGGAATAAATAAATCATGCATACAATATATTTGCTAAAAATATATTTACTTTGTCCCAATAAGACTTATAATTTTTATTAGTACGTCAAATGTCTGCAAATGAAAAGAGAGTATTGCGAAGGAGGAATACAAAAAATGGGTTATGTACAAGATGTATTGGAACAGGTGAAACAAGCATGTGCTGATCAACCTGAATTTGTCCAAGCAGTTACAGAAATCTTGGAAGCAATGGAACCGGTCATAGCTAAACATCCAGAATATGAAGCGGCTGGAATTCTGGAGAGGTTTGTGGAACCCGAACGTTCACTCATATTTAAAGTACCCTGGCTGGATGACAATGGTAAAGTGCAGGTTAACAGAGGCTATCGGGTTCAGTGTAATAGTGCTATAGGACCATATAAAGGCGGAATTAGATTTCATCCTTCAGTAAACTTATCGGTGATGAAATTTTTAGCTATTGAACAGACCTTGAAAAATTCTCTGACTGGTCTGCCTATGGGCGGCGGCAAAGGCGGCAGCGACTTTGATCCTCGCGGCAAGTCAGATAATGAAGTAATGAAGTTCTGCCAAAGTTATATAACGGAAGCATACCGTATTTTAGGCGCCAACACCGATGTTCCCGCTGGTGATATAGGCGTAGGCGCACGTGAGGTGGGGTACTTCTTTGGTCAGTTTAAACGCATAACCAATTCTTTTGAAGGAGTGTTTACGGGTAAAGGTGCGACTTTTGGCGGCAGTCTGGCCAGACCCGAAGCTACCGGTTACGGGGTCATGTATTTTGCTGAGGAAATGCTAAAAGCACAGAATGATTCCCTGCAGGGTAAAACCATTGCCGCATCTGGATATGGCAACGTAGGTACCTTCATGATTGAGAAAGCAAATCAAATGGGCGCCAAGGTTGTAACGATAGGTGATGAGAATGGTTATGTATACGATCCGGATGGAATATCTGGAGAAAAACTTGATTTCCTTAAGCCTTTATGGACTACCTATCGCCGGCCCGCGAAAGATTTTGCCGATAAATTTAACCTGCAATGGATTCCTGGCAAGAGACCCTGGGAAGTATCCTGTGACATAGCGATTCCTACAGCTACTCAGAATGAAGTAGGTAAGGAAGATGCTGAAAGACTGATAGCTAATGGCTGCAAGTGTGTTGTTGAAGCTGCCAATATGCCGTGTTCATTAGAAGCGGTTACATTATTCCAAAAAAATAATGTTCTCTTTGGTCCGGCTAAAGCTGCCAATGCAGGCGGAGTATCCGTTTCCGGTTTGGAAATGTCTCAGAACAGTATGAGATATTCCTGGACTTTTGAGGAAGTAGATGCCAAACTGAAAGACATTATGGTTAATATTTACAAAAAATCCAGTGAAGCGGCGAAGGAATATGGCCTTGAAGGTAATCTGGTAGCCGGTGCCAATATTGCTGGGTTCTTAAAAGTAGCGGAAGCAATGCGTGCCCAGGGCGCGGTATAATAACGGTTTAAAATTAAAGCAATAATACTGAATAGCCGGAATCAAGACCTAGAGTCTAATTCCGGCTATTTATTTTCGCCTGATAAAATGCATAAATAACAGGTTGTTCCTTATACGATGTAATTAAGTCGAAAAAATGTTAAAATTAACTGGAAAAATTGAAACGCCAGAGCAGGAACAACGTTTTCAGCAAGCCCAGGAGAGACTGAGCAAGAAAATAAGGCTTTAAGCTTAACCCGGTCACATTTATCTATGCCTGGGGTTATGATATAATCACAAACAGTGGTTTAAATGAGGAGGAATATCATGAAGAAGAAAATCATAACCGCCCTGGTTAGCATTATGATTTTTTGCGTGGCCGGATGCAGCTCGTCCCCGCAGGAAAGTCGTGCTATTGCGGAAGTAAATGGAGAGAAGCTTACCCAGAATGAGTATGAACAACACTTTTCATTTGTAAAAGCGGACTTTGAATCACAGCAAGGTGTTAAGCTTGATGATGCCAAAGATAAAGAACTGATAAAAAGCATTAGTGACATGACCTATGAGGATCTGATTATGCAAAGATTGATCCGTCAGGAAACAAAGAAACAGGGGATCACAGTTAATGAAGCGGATGTTGACGCGATGTTCGACTACTTTAAAGAGATACAAAACAGATCTGGATCAGATGGCTTTAAGAAGTTCCTGGAGGACACTAAAATAACTGAAAAGGGCTTAAGGTCTGAAATAGAAATTACCCAGTTATATCAGAAGCTGGGGGATAAAGTGGCAGGCAACCTCCAGATCAGCGATGAAGAGGTTTTGAAATATTATAATGATAATCGGGATACTTTTCAGGAACCTGGTGGCATACAGATCTATCATATCTTAGTTGACAATGAGCAAAAAGCCGGGGAGATAATGGAAAAAGTTAAACAAGGCAGCGATTTTGCAACTTTAGCCCAAGAATACTCTACTGATTCCGGCAGTAAGGACAAGGGAGGAGATGTGGGGCTGGTCAATGAAACCACCAATTTTGTGCCTGAGTTTAAACAGGTGGCCCTAACTCTGCAGCCGGGACAGTTATATCAGCAGCCGGTTAAAAGCCAATTTGGCTACCATATCATAAAGGCTGGTGAAAAGAAAGCTCCCACTGCCCTTACATATGAACAAGTAAAGGTGCAGCTGAAACAGCAAATGACTCAGACAGAGCAAGAAAAGTTTCTTAACAATTACCTGGAAAAAATAAAGAGTGAGGCTGATATAAAGGATTTGCGTGCCAATTAATATGAAAATTATAGGTTCATATTAATATTGGGGTAAACAATATAAACAGCTTGTGCAAGGTGCTCGTATAATAGTTTATTTGACTGTAAATACGGGCACCTATTATATTTGTATAATTATTAGCGCCAACTAGTAACTGCTTGTGGCAAAGAAAACAGCGGATGCAGGTCAGTAACAAAGATTTCTTAGTATTGCGTCAGATACAAAAGGATGCTATTATACATATAGAATTAATAATGATTATCATTATTGGAGGAAAAGATGTTTGAACCAGGTATAAAAGAAAAAATAGAAAAAGCGCAATACAAACTTACTCAGCAAAGGAAAGCAGTGTTGGAGGTAATGCAGGATAAACAGGGAGAACACCTTAGTGCTGAGGAAGTATTACAGGAAGCACGCAAGAAGGTTCCCAACCTGGGGATTGCTACTGTATATCGCACCTTGGAAAGGTTGGCAGCTATTGAGGTCCTCTACAAAACGATTTTTGAAGAGGGGAAATATCGCTTTGAATTATCTGACCAGGCTGAACACCAGCATCACCACATAATTTGTATGGCTTGCGGTAAAATATACGAAGTGGATGAAGCCATGCTGGATAGCCTGGAAAAACATCTGGAAAAAGAGGGATTTGAGATTGTTAATCACCAATTAAAAATCTACGCTTATTGTCCTGAATGCAAAGAAAAATAAGCTCATTCCGCCCATTTCATGATAATGATTATCAATATTAAATGAGGTGAAGGCATGAAAGTTATTGCCATAGGTAATCCCAATGTTGGCAAAAGTGCGGTTTTAAATAGATTGACCGGGAGCCAAATATTTGTATCCAATTACGCGGGTACGTCCGTTGAAGCAGCCAGAACCAGGATGATTATTGCCGACCGGGAAGTTAGTATATACGATACCCCGGGAGTATTCTCCATATTTTCTAACACAGATGAGGGGCGCACAGTAAGAAGACTGTTGGAAGATGAAAAGCCGGATATAATCCTGAATATTGTTGATGCTACAAACCTGGAACGAAATCTGGTATTAACCGATGAACTTATGGCCCTGGGCATACCATTATTGATCTTGCTTAATCAGATTGATATGGCGCGCGATTTAGGGATTGACATTGATACTCGGCTTCTTTCCGAAAGGTTGGGTCATCCGGTAATATCTTTTTCAGCTACCAGCGGGGAAGGCTATGCGGAATTTATCAAGACCATGGAAGCTAAGTTCGCAATCCCCCCCAGAGAAACTGATCAAGACATAATAAAGCCGCGTGTATATTCCATAGGTGAGAGCAATGGACAATATTGCTCGGGTAACTGCTGGAATTGCTCCAAGCAAATTAACGAATGCACGAGTGAAGCTGATTTGCAGAGAGCACAGGAAGCACGCATTATATCCAATCTGGTAACTAATATGACCAATGAGGGGCAGAGATTAAAGCTTAGCAGGATACAGACCTGGATTGATAAACCGATTTTGGGATCATTCTTTTTACTGTTTATTGCTTATCTCGGATTTTATACCTTATTAAAATTTATTCAGCTGAGTGAAGGGCCGATAAATGCACTTTTAGTTCCGGTGGGACAGACAATTGAAAAATTCTTAGTAAATACTTTGCCCCCAGGCTGGTTTAGCGAAATAATTGCCCAGGCTGTGCCGGAGGGTTTGATTATTCCTTTTACAATTATAATGCCGGCTATGCTGGTGGTAGGGCTCTTTATGGCAATTTTGGAAGACACGGGGTTATTGCCGCGTTATTCAGTGGCCTTGGAAAGACTGGGCAGTGTGTTTGGTTTATCCGGTCAGGGAATTATTCCTTTGGCTTTAGGATTTGGATGCAGAACCCCTGCCATTGTGGCTAGCCGCATTATGCCTAACCATGGCCAGCGCTTTATAATTGTAACCTTATTGAGCATCGTTATTCCCTGTTCTGCTACCCTGGGCGTTTTGGCTGCGGTTATTGCTGCCTTTAACGCTTATCTAGCCGTTATTATCGGGATGATGCTGCTGGTATTTGCGGTTCTGGCTAAACTGCTCAGCCGTATGGTTCCCCGGGAGGAATTCATATACGAACTGCCTCCTTTAAGAATTCCCATAACCAGTAATGTTATTAATAAGATCAAGATTAGATTTTCCGGGTTCTTTACGGAGGTATTGCCTCTTTTGCTGGTTATGAACATTGCCGTAAGAATGCTGATGGATTCTGGAGCGTTAGAGTATTTCAAGGCTATGGAGGGTTTTAGCAGAGCTCTTTTTGGCATACCGGGCGAAGCTTTGATAGCGGTTTTTATAACCATTTTTCAGCGTTACCTGGCTCCGTTAGTTTTAATAAATTTATCTCTGACATCACGGGAAGCAACCATTGCCATAGCAATGATATCCTTATCATTGCCTTGCTTACCAGCCATAGTAATGACTATAAGGGAGTTAGGTTTAAAGAATCTGGTCAAGATTATAATGATGGGTTTGGCTACATCTTTCTCGGTGGGCATTTTTCTAAATATAATATTGCCACAATAGCACTATCAGGTTAATAGAGCATTATTTTCCTTAAGGGAGGTATTCATCTTGAATATGAATGATATAAAGGTTGGTCAAAAGGTAAAAGTATTGACGATAGAAGGCAAAGGTGCGGAAAAAAAACTGTTTGACATCGGTATTATGACCGGCGCTCAGCTGGAGCTTGTGAGTCGGCATCCCTTCAGAGGGCCACTGGTCATTAAAGTGGGTAATGCCAAAGTTGCCCTGGGGAGATCGGTTGCCAAGCAGGTCAGGGTGGAAGCCATATAAATATTGAATACCCTTCATAAACTTGAAAAAGCAGAAGGGTATTTGTTGGTAAAGGTCAAACAGGGTTTTATAATATCAGGGAAAAATCGGCATATTCGTGATTGGCGGCTATGCCTTATTCGTTTGGTTTGGTGCGCTCTCAGCATTTCGGGCGGTTTCTTCATATTCTTTTACTAACGTATTCATTAATTCCTTTACCGACACAATCTCTTGGCAGCGGTGCACGTTATCCCCCGCAAAGGCTAATCCATTCTTCATGTTGCCCCTCTGGGCGTTCATCAAAGCAATGGCAATACAATAGGGGCTATTTTGATAGTCACAGGTTGAGATGCAGTGATATGGACATTTAAAAGGTGTTTTTCTGCCCGCCAGCACATCCTCAATAAATTCATTGCGTAGGGCTCTGCCCGGCATTCCTACCGGACTTTTGATAATTAAGACATCGTCTTGGTCAGCATCAATATATAATTGCTTAAATTTATCAGATGCATCGCATTCGTGGGTGGTAACGAAACGGGTAGCCATTTGAACCCCATCTGCTCCTAATTGAAATAATCTGTGAATATCTGCACCGGTATAGATTCCCCCGGCGGCAATTACCGGAATAGGTTGCTGTTTTTGAGCTGCAAACGGCTGTATCGCTGCTATTATTTCCGGAACCAGTTTTTCCAAAGAAAAATCTTGATTATTAATATCCTCGTTTTTAAAGCCAAGATGTCCACCTGCCCTGGGTCCCTCTACAACGATGGCATCAGGTAAATAGTTATAATTATTCATCCAGCGTTTGGCAATAAGAGCCGCTGCTCGACCGGATGCTACAATGGGGACCAGTTTGGTTTTGGAATTTGCTTTCAGAAATTTGGGGAGATTCAGGGGAAGCCCGGCACCGGAAAAAATAATGTCAATTCCTTCATCGATAGATGTTGTAACCATATCAGCAAAATTGGATAAAGCTACCATAATGTTAACCCCTAAGATACCCGTGGTCGCCTGACGAGCTTTGCGAATTTCATCACGCAGACGCCTCTTGCTGGCTTCTGCAAAGTTCGAATAACCATCAGGCTCCAATATTCCAATGGCTGCTGCTGCAATTACTCCGATGCCCCCCTCATTAGCTACTGCTGAAGCCAGACCGGACATGGAGACCCCTACCCCCATTCCTCCTTGAACAATGGGTATTTTGGCAACAAGATCGCCAATCTGCAATTGTTTTAAATGATTGCTGTTCATACCATATCTCCTTTAAATTTTTAGTGACTTAAAGCAATGGAATAGCATTGGCTGTTCATGTCGCATCAGTTAGGAAATATTCCAGACATTTGCTTATGTAGACGGAGGGTGTATTATGTATACTGTTAACGATATCTTGGAGCAGCCAATTGTAGTTATAATACAATAAAAATCTTGTAATTACCAGAAATTAAGAATTATATAATATTAATTGTTAATTGTGATTTTATAATGTCGATTTATCAGAATAATCAGATAATTTATTGACAAGCTTGCCCTGCACTGTATAAACTTATCCCAAGTATTGTGATTTAAGGATAATTAACTTAAACTATAGTAATTATACAGTTATTTCAAATAAAAGTTTGTGAGGTATTAATATGCAAATTAAGGCCAAAGTCCTTGGTACAGGCTATTTCTTGCCGGATAGGATTCTTAGCAACCATGATTTGGAGAAAATAGTTGATACCAATAATGAATGGATTGTTGAGAGAACCGGTATAAGAGAACGCAGGATTGCTGAGCCGGATATGAGATGTTCTGATCTGGCTTATGAAGCAGCTCAAATGGCTTTGAAAAACGCCAACCTAAGTCCGGAAGATTTAGATTTGATTATTGTCGCAACTGACACGCCCGATTACATGTTTCCGGCTACTGCTTGCGTCGTACAGGCTCGCTTGGGAGCTAAAAAGGCGGGAGCATTTGATTTGGAAGCGGGATGCACCGGCTTTATATATGCCATGTCAGTGGCGGAGAAGTTCTTGTTGTCCCCTGATTTTAACCATATCATGATTATTGGTTCAGAAGTTATGTCTAAAATCATGGATTATACAGACCGCGGCACCTGTATCTTATTTGGAGATGGTGCAGGAGCCATGGTTTTAGGTAAGTCCGCAGGTACTTGTGGTATTGTTAATGCTGAAATTGGCGCTGATGGTACAGGTGCCGGTCTGCTTCTGCAGCCTGGCGGCGGGTCAGCTTTTCCCGCTAGCCATGAGTCTATAGATAAAAAGCTGCATTATCTTAAGATGAGCGGCAATGACATATATAAATTTGCCACCAGGATTATAGTTGAAATCAGTGAAAGATTATTGAATAAAGCGGGATTGGGTATTGAGCAGGTCGACTTTTTCCTGCCTCATCAGGCTAATATACGAATAATTAACAGTGCCTTAAAGCGCTTGAAAATTCCTGCTGAGAAAGTGCTTCTCAATTTGGAACACTGCGGCAATATGTCAGCAGCATCTATACCAGTAGCATTAGCTCAAGCGGATGAAAAACAACTGCTCAAAAGCGGTGCAATAATATTGACAGTTGGATTTGGCACCGGACTAACTTACGGCGGAGCATTAATACGTTGGGGGAGGGATTAAATGCAGTTACATACTAGTGTTTGTGATATATTGGAGATTGAATATCCGATCATTCAAGGCGGTATGGCCTGGATAGCTGGAGGCAAATTGGCAGCGGCCGTTTCTTTGGCAGGTGGCCTGGGAACCATTGGCAGCGGCAGCGCTCCTTCTGCCTGGCTGCAGGAACAGATTCACATAGCCCGCAAAATCACCTCGCGCCCATTTGCTGTAAATCTGGAGCTTACTTCACCTTATCTACAAGAAAATATTGAACTGGTTATTAATGAAAAGATACCCGTAGTTGCTACCGGAGGAGGAAACCCCGGCCCATTTATGAGTAGGCTGAAAGATGCTGATATCAAGGTCATGCCAGTGGTTGCCTCTGTTGCTCTGGCGCGCCGTCTGGAAAGACTGGGCGCAGACATCCTGGTTGCAGAAGGATCAGAGTCAGGAGGCCATGTAGGTGAGATGAGTACAATGAGCCTGGTGCCTATGGTGGTAGATGAAGTGAAAGTGCCGGTAGTAGCTGCCGGTGGCATTGCAGACGGCAGGGGCCTGGTAGCAGCCCTGGCTCTGGGAGCACAGGGGGCTCAGCTGGGTACTCGCTTTATCTGCACTCCGGAAATCATTTTACATCCGGCCTATCAGGCCAAAGTCATCAAAGCCAGGGACCGTGATACGGTAGTTTGTGGCGTTTCTACCGGGCATCCGGTGAGAGCTATTCAAAATAGTTTTACCCGCCAATACATAAAGGCTGAAAAAGCCGGTGCGGATAAAGAAGAACTTTTGAGATTGGGCTCGGGACGTTATCCCTTGGCTGCAGTTGAGGGAGACATAGAAAACGGCAGCATATTAGCCGGACAAATTGCCGGGCTGGTAAAGAAAGTGCAGCCATCAGCAGAAATTATCCAGGAGATCATGGCGGAAGCGCATGTAATCCTGCAAAAATGGGGAGATGTCTTATGCAAAAATTAGCCTTTGTATTCCCGGGGCAGGGTTCCCAATACGTTGGTATGGGTAAAGAACTGGCAGATTCCTTTGAGGAAGCAGCCCGAGTATATGCTCAGGCCGATCAAATATGCGGATATAAAATTAGCTCTATCTGTTTTGAAGGCCCCCAGGAAATGCTTAATCAAACCATTTATGCCCAACCTGCTATATTGGTAACGAGCTTGGCATGTCTGGCGGTGGCTGAAAAACATGGATTATCAGCCCAACTTATGGCTGGCTTGAGCCTGGGTGAATACACCGCCTTAACTGCATCAGGTGCGATTAGCCTTGAAGAAGTTTTACCTCTGGTCATGACCAGAGCGTCTTTAATGCAGGAGGCAGTCCCTCTGGGTGAAGGTGCAATGGCTGCGATCATTGGGGTTAGTAATGAACTAGCGGAGCAAATTTGCAGCCGGGTGCAGGGAATAGTGAAGGTGGCTAACTACAATTGCCCCGGTCAATTGGTTATATCAGGCGAGAAGGGCGCGGTAGAGGAAGCTGCTGTACTTCTCAAGCAAGAGGGAGCCAAAGCAAAATTGCTGGCCATAAGTGTTCCTTCCCATAGCCCCTTAATGCGGAATTGTTCGGAAATATTTGCCGAGAAGGTCGCCGGCCTTAATTTCCGTGAACCAGTCGCGGGAGTTGTGTCCAATGTTAATGCCCAGGAGAATTCAGCCGCGGATATTCCTGCTTTACTGGTGGAACAACTATATTTACCAGTGCTTTGGGAACAAAGCGTCCGCTACATGATGAACAAGGTTGATTACTTTATTGAGATTGGACCTGGTTCCAGCCTTTCGGGTTTGATCAAGAAAATTGATAAGAGCCGGGTTTTGGGCCAGATAGAGGATAATAAATCCCTGCAGAAACTTATGGAGAAGGTGAAGGAAATATGAGCCAGCCAACCGCATTGGTAACCGGAAGCTCACGTGGTATTGGCAGAACCATGGCAATTTATTTGGCGCAAAGTGGATTTAAGGTGGCAGTAAATTACTATAATAAAGCTGATGAGGCACAAAACCTGGAACAAGCACGGGAAGTCTTAGCTGCTATTGAAAATGCAGGTAATTCAGGTATAATAATCGGTGCTGATGTATCAAATCCTGGGGAAGCGACAGAATTAGTTGAAAAAACCGTTGCTGGGCTGGGAAGTATTGATGTTTTAGTCAATAATGCAGGTATTATTAAAGATCAGCTTTTATTACGGATGAGCGATTCCCAGTGGCATGATGTAATAGAGACTAATTTGTCGTCAGCTTTTTATTGTTCTAAGGCGGCACTAAAGTATATGATAAAAAGAAAGTATGGTAGAATCATTAACATATCTTCAGTTGTAGGATTAGGCGGTAATATAGCGCAAGCAAATTATGCAGCCTCAAAAGCAGGTCTGCTGGGATTAACCTATTCTATTGCCAAGGAATATGGACCTCGGGGCATTACTGCTAATGCTGTAGCACCCGGTTTCATAGAAAGCGATATGACCAATAAGCTAAGTGCTGAGAACAGAGCTAAAATGCTGGAACAGATTCCCGTAGGTAAACTGGGTAAGCCCGAGGATGTTGCCAATTTGGTAGCCTTTCTGGCATCACCTGCAGCATCCTATATTAACGGTCAGGTTATTCGCGTCGATGGCGGAATGTCAATCTAGTTACTAAATAATTATAATTTAGGAGGGTTTTATTGATGTCAGTATTTGAAACCGTAAAAAAAATTATTGTGGAAGTAAAGGATATTTCGGTTGATGAAATCCAGCTTGAGTCCCGTTTTCAAGAGGACTTGGAAGCGGATTCCCTGGACGTGGTAGAGATGATCATGCTAATAGAAGAAGAATATGAATTCGAAATACCCGAAGAAGTAGCTGAAAAACTAAAAACAGTTAAAGATGTAGTCGACTATATTGAAAAGCAACTGGGTGAAAACGTATAGGATGAGGTGAAAACTTATATGCCACGTAGAGTTGTAATAAGCGGTATGGGAACCATCTGCCCGGTTGCCAACAATGTCAATGATTTTTGGAAGCAGTTGGTGGAAGGCAAGAGCGGGATCGGTATTATTGACCGATTTGATCCCAGCGATTACCCAACTAAAATTGCCGCTCAAGTTAAAGATTTTAATGCTCAGGACTATATGCCGCGTACAGAAGCCCGGCGCATGGATCCCTTTATTCAATATGCTTGTGCAGCCACACGAATAGCATTGGAAGATGCGGACATGGATTTGAAAAAGCTTGATGCCGATCGAGCCGGGGTGTTAATTGGTTCGGGTATTGGCGGAATAGAAATTTTTGAAAAACAATGCCATGTATTGCAGAAACGAGGTGTAGGCGGAATAAGCCCGTTCTTTATTCCCATGCTTATTCCCAATATGGCTTCCGGACAGGTTTCAATTATGTTTGGAGCCCGTGGCCCCAGTAGTTGTTCAGTTACAGCATGTGCCACCAGTACCAATTCTATCGGTGATGCTTTCCATATGATACAGAATGGAATGGCAGATATTATGATTAGCGGAGGTACCGAAGCCCCCATTACCCCTTTGAGTATAGCCGGGTTTTGCGCCATGAAGGCTTTATCTACCGGGAATGAACACCCGGAAAAAGCCTGTCGTCCTTTCGATGTGGATAGGGACGGTTTTGTCATGGGTGAAGGTGCCGGGATTGTAATCCTGGAAGAACTGGAACATGCATTGCAAAGAGGCGCTAAAATATATGCAGAATTAGTTGGTTATGGCTGTAGTTCCGATGCTTACCATATAGTTCAGCCTGATCCTGATGGAAACGGAGCTGCCCGCGCTTTAACGGCTGCCTTGAATGAGGCCGGGATTAAAGCCGGTGAGATAGATTATATGAACGCCCATGGCACTGGCACCCATTATAATGACCTGGTGGAAACCAAAGCTCTAAAGTTAGTTTTGGGTTCAGATAGCAGTAATATGGCAATAAATTCAACCAAATCAGTTACCGGACACATGCTCGGAGCTGCAGGAGCGATTGAGCTTATTGCAGCGGTTCTAACCTGTAATCATAACTTGATCACACCTACTCTGAATCTGGATAATCAGGATCCAGAGTGTGATCTTGATTATGTTAAAGGGGAAGCCAGAGCCCGGCATATTGAGATAGCAGCTTCAGAATCCTTAGGTTTTGGAGGGCATAATGCTGTTCTGATAATAAGAAAGTATAAACAATAGAGGTACGTATGGATATAGTATTTGACATCAATGAAATAATGCAAATCTTGCCGCATCGTTATCCTTTTCTGCTGGTAGATAGAATTATCGATATAGAACCTGGGGTAAAAGCGGTAGGAATTAAGAATCTTACTATTAATGAACCTCATTTCGCAGGCCATTTTCCCAACCGGCCTATTATGCCCGGGGTTCTGTTGATTGAAGCCATGGCTCAGGTAGGAGCATGTGCTCTTTTTACTCAGGAAAAATATCGGGGACAGTTAGGTTTCTTGGCCGGGGTTAACAACATGCGTTTTAAGCGCCAAGCTGTTCCCGGAGATAGTCTTTTAATTACAAGCGAGGTTATAAAAATTAAAAGTAACTTTGGCTGGTTTAAAGGCGAAATCCATGTCGAGAATGAATTGGTTTGCAAGGGTGAGCTAATGTTTGGCATGGAGAAACAATCTCGAAAGGATTAATGAATGTTTAAAAAGAGTTATATTGATATTTCGGGGGCTAAGAAGAAACAAGCAAAATTTGAAAATGAGGTAACCTTTTCTTGCCCCAAGTGTTTAACCAGAATAACGGCAACTGAAAAAATGCAAAATAATGACTTTTGCCCGAAATGCTCTTATTACTATGTTACTTCAGCCTGGGATAGAATACACGATGTTTGCGATGAAAATAGCTTCGAAGAATGGAATGCACATATTAAATCTTTAAACCCGCTGAATTTTCCGAATTATGAAAAAAAGATGATTAAGGCTCGAGAAGAAACCGGGCTGACCGAAGCTATCGTGACGGGAAGAGGCAGCATTGGCGGCTATGATGTGGTTCTAGGCGCTATGGACTCACGTTTTATGATGGGCAGTATGGGATCAGCGGTGGGTGAGAAAATTAGCCGTGCCATGGAAAAAGCCATCCAGTATTCACTGCCTTGTATAATGTTTAGCTCTTCGGGTGGAGCACGTATGCAGGAGGGAATGCTGTCACTGATGCAGATGGCTAAAACCAGTGCGTCAGTGGGGCGCTTACGGGAAGCCGGATTGCTGTATATAAGCATATTAACCCATCCTACCACCGGGGGAGTTACGGCTAGTTTTGCTTCGCTGGCGGATGTTATTATTGCTGAATCCGGTGCCTTGGTGGGATTTACTGGTCCGCGGGTTATTGAACAGACCACCGGTCATGTTTTGCCGCCTGGATTCCAGCGCTCCGAATACCTTCTTAAACATGGAATGGTGGATCTGGTTCAACCTCGAGCAGAGATGCGTTCCCTGCTAATACGATTGTTGAACATTCATCAAGGAGAAAATTATGGCGAGAAATAAATTTGAGTTTGAAGAACCTTATCTATTACTGGAGTCAAAACTTGAGGATCTTAAAAAACTGTCAGAGCAATTAAATACCGATTTCAGTGAGGAGATTAATCATATTGAAAAAAGGCTTGATCAAATGATGGAAGAAAGGTATAAGCGCCTAACGCCTTGGGAACAGGTGTTGCTGGCCCGCGATCTTGATAGGCCCATGACTAGAGACTATATTCGATTATTGTGCAGTGATTTTATTGAACTGCACGGCGACAGAGTATATGGTGATGATCTGGCTATGGTTGGCGGAATTGGTATGATGGGCGGAAGAGCGGTTACCATAATTGGTCACCAAAAAGGCAGGAATACCAAAGAGAATATCAGCCATAATTTTGGAATGCCACGTCCTGAAGGATATCGCAAAGCTTATCGACTGCTTAAGCAAGCGGAAAAGTTTGGCCGTCCGGTGTTGACATTTATCAATACCCCGGGAGCAGATCCTGGAATTGGCGCAGAAGAACGCGGCCAAGCGTGGGCCATATCTGAGATGTTATGTGGTCTGAGTTCTTTACGGGTGCCAATTATTTCGGTAGTTACTGGTGAGGGAGGCAGCGGCGGTGCATTAGCCCTGGCTGTAGCTGACCGTATTGTTATGCTTTCCAATACTGTTTTTTCAGTAATCTCACCAGAGTCTTGTGCTTCAATTTTAATGCGTGATGTCAAAAGGGCTGATGAAATGGCGGGTCACTTAAAGATGAATGCACAAGCACTATACGAGATGAGGATAGTTGATGAGGTAATAGAAGAACCTGCCCGGCAGTATCTTTTGGACTCCCCGGATTTTGTTGAAAAGCTGAAAAACACTATAAATAATTATCTGGATGAGTTAGGCTCATTAGAAATATCTAAATTACTGGAACAGCGCTATAGCCGTTTTAGACAGATAGGCCAGTTTCTAGAATAGTATATCAGATGCATTGGCGGTTACACATAAACGGATCCCAATAAAAGGGACGTATCTTTGGTATATTATAAAAACCGAAAGATATGTTCTTTTTTCTTGGTTATTTACCACACAATTAGACTTACAATCCACGGTTATGCTAAAATGTAGCTGTTAATCGAATTGGAGGTGAACCCGGTGCTTAAAATGGAAAATATTCACATGCAGGTAAACAATGATAGCGGTGAAGATATAGAAATTTTAAAAGGAATAAATATTGAGTTTGCAAAAGGTAAAGTATATGCGATAACTGGTCCCAACGGCGGAGGCAAATCTTCTATAGCCAAGGTAATAATGGGTATCTACAGGCATAGTAAAGGACGCATATTACTTAACGGTGAAGACATCAGCGAGCTCTCCCTAACAGAAAGGGCCATGAAGGGCATTGGCTATGCTTTTCAACAACCTACCCGTTTTAAAGGTTTAACGATAGGGAGTATATTAAAGATCGCTTCTCCAGAAGCAGATCCTATGCACATCAGAAAGTATCTCCGTGATGTTGGCTTATGTCCTGAGGATTACCTTGATCGAGATCTGGGGGCTGGTTTAAGCGGTGGCGAGATTAAACGAATTGAAATGGCGCAATTACTTTTGCGGTCTCCATTAATAAGCATTTTTGATGAACCTGAAGCCGGAGTAGATTTGTGGACCATACAGAAGCTGCTAGGCTTGATTCTATCAAGATATAAGAATAATACTACCAAAACTGCGGTTATAATTACTCATAATGAGAAAATAATACCTATGTGTGATGAAATATTGGTAGTCGATGGAGGAGTTATTACCGCCCAGGGCACCCCTAAGGAGATATGGCATTTAATAAAAGATGATATAGAATGCAAGGTGCGTTATCAATGTCAGGGGGATGTCATTTATGATATTAAATAAACTTGATATGGATCTGCTAAATACAATAGCAGATATTAAAGGAGTGCCAAGTGGTGCTCTGAATGTAAGACTCAACGGAACCGCAGTCTTAAGGCAATCCTCTCCCAATATTATGGTTGGCCCCAATGCTGACGGCAGTGGCTTGTTGGTTGAAATTAAGCCGGGGACCCACGATGAAACGGTACACGTACCGGTAATTCTAACCCAGGCAGGATTGCAGGACAAGGTATATAATACCTTTATTGTGGGTGAAGGCGCAGATGCTACCATTATTGCCGGCTGTGGCATACATAATGAAAGCCATGCCGTTTCCCAGCATGACGGTATACATGAGATTATTGTAAAAGCAGGCGCTAAACTGAAATATACTGAAAAACACTACGGCGAGGGCAGTCCTGCAGGCAAACGGGTATTAAATCCAACTACGATAATTACGGTGCATGCAGGCGGCAGTGCAGAACTGGAAATGGTACAAATAAAGGGAGTGGATAATACAATTCGTTCTACAGTTGCCCATGTTCATGAAAAGGGCAGCCTGAAGATTATTGAACGATTACTTACTCAGGATGAACAACAAGCTGAATCAGATATAGAAATTATTTTGGAAGGTAGCGACTCTACTGCCCAGGTATTATCCAGAGCAGTAGCCCAAGGTCAATCCTATCAAGTATTTAGGGCAGTTTTAATTGGTAAGGAATCTTGCCTGGGCCATGTTGAGTGTGATGCCATTCTAATGGACAAAGCTAGGATCAAGTCAATTCCTGAGCTTCAGGCTGAGAAAGCCGATGCGGTACTTACCCACGAAGCAGCTATTGGCAAAATTGCCGGAGAGCAACTGATAAAACTGATGTCGCTGGGATTAACTGAGGATGATGCAGTAAATACCATCTTGGAAGGATTTTTGCGATGAATTTAACTCTTTTTAAAACCTATGTAAGGGTAGTGGAGACTCAAAATTTATCCAGAACTGCTGAAGAATTTGAGATTTCCCAACCAGCAGTAACCAAACAGATTCAATCACTGGAAGATATTTTTGGGGTACTGCTGTTAGAAAGGTCAGGCCGCAAGCTCAAACCTACGGAAGCAGGAGAAGCTCTATATCAGTGTGCCCGTGAAGTCATAAAAGCAGTGGAAAAGACTGAGAAAATTATGGAAGAAGTGGCTGAGAGCCGTAGAGGAAGCCTGGTCTTGGGAGCCAGTACAATACCGGGTCAGTATATTTTGCCTTACCTGATTAAGACTTATAAAGATAAGTCTTTGAATATCAGCATAAGTATGGATATAGCAGATACAGAGAGAATATTTAGCAGAGTGGCGGAGAGAGAACTGGATCTGGGTATTGTTGGCGGCTGGATTAATAACCGTAAAGTTGATGGGTTTAAATGGCTGGAGGATGAACTGGTAGTAATTGTTCCGGAAAGTCATAAACTGGCTGCAAAGCAGCAGCTGAAACTAGCTGATCTGCTTAATGAGAGATGGATTTCCCGGGAAAAGGGTTCAGGAACCAGAAAAGCAGTAGAAGTATTGCTTTTGGCCCATGATATTCGCAGGGATGACTTAAACATTTATATGGAGGCCGGGAGCACTGAGGCCGTGCTGGCAATGGTAGAGTCCGGAATGGGCATATCTATCGTATCCCGCTGGGCTATTAAACGCATTGAGCATAACAAAATGAAAGCCATAAAACTTGATGAGGCCGAAGCTAAGAGATATTTGTATGTTATTTTTCCCCACCAGAAAGTTCGCCGCAAAACGGTTAATAATTTTCTTGACTATCTGAAAAGCATTACTCAAGTCTAATAATAATGAGCAATACAACTGAGTTATTGGGGAAGGTCTTTTAGTAATCAAGATGGGGTTGTTGAACTGTTTATAGTAAGCTTCAACAACCTCGTTTAATGATTTCTAAAATAATTTCATAACCGGTGCTAAATAGATTTATTTTTAAGGTTGGTTTGTATATAATAATCCTATTGTGCTAAAAAACGAACTTGGAGGTGTTTGGATTGTTACCACTGCCCAAAAAATATTTTGTGACTGCTGCGGCATCAGAGGGGGAAACATCACTTACTGCTTTTGATGGTGCTTTGCTTAAAGCCAGAGTGGGAAATACTAACCTATTAAGGGTAAGCAGTATATTGCCCCCGGGTTGTGTATTTGAGCCAGATCTGGTTATTCCGCCAGGATCATTGCTGCCTATAGCCTATGGCTCCATTACCAGCTCTAAAAAGGGAGCTATTATTTCGGCGGCAGTTGCAGTAGGAATTAAGAGTGATAGCTTTGGAGTAATAATGGAGTATTCCGGTAATTGCAGCCAAAAAGAAGCTGAGGAACATGTTACCAGAATGGTTGAAGAAGCATTTCGCATTCGCGGAATCGAACTGGAAGAGGTAAAAGTAGCCGCTTGTGAGCATACGGTTGCAAACATTGGCTGTGCCTTTGCTGCGGTGCCGCTCTGGTATTAAGGCAATGTTGGTGTCACAGAGATTATTGGTGAGCACCTGATTAAATTAGGCACTGACACTCAGATTACTTGGATTTGCCTAACCCGTATTGACATGGAGACATCATTGCTAAGGAGGAAGATAAATTGGATCTATGGGTGACCGAATATCAAACCCCATCATTGGGATTTAGCTGCAGGATTACTGAAACTTTAAAAGTTGAACAAACCCAATTTCAGCATTTAGCGGTAGTTGAAACCGAACAGTTTGGAAAGATGCTGTTACTGGACGGCATGGTTATGACTACCGATGCGGATGAGTATGTTTATCACGAAATGATAACTATGATAGCCCTTAACTCACATCCCCACCCCCAAAAAGTTTTAATTATTGGTGGCGGAGATGGTGGGGCGTTACGGGAGGCAGTTAATCATCCGCTGGTAGAGAAATGTACTTTGGTGGAAATAGATGATAGAGTTATTGAGGCATCCCGTCAGTATTTTCCTCAGTTGTCATGTTCTTTTACAGACCCCAAAGCCGTTGTTGTGGTTGAGGATGGCATTAAATTCGTTAGGGAGCGGAAAAACGAGTTTGATATTATTATTGTAGATTCTACAGAGCCGGTAGGCCCAGCTGTGGCTCTTTTTTCGGCCGATTTCTACCAGGAGTGTTTTGCCGCCCTTAAAGATGATGGTATGCTGGTAGTTCAGAGTGAATCTCCCTTTTTTAATGCTGACGTAATAAAAAGCGCTTATAAAGGGATAAAGCAGAGCTTCCCAATAACTAAATTGTATCTTGCCAGTATACCCACTTACCCCAGCGGTCTTTGGAGCTTTACCATAGGATCCAAGAAGCATGATCCCGAAAAGCCAATCAATAAAAAGGACCTTAACCTAAAGTATTATAATGAAAGCATTCACCTATCGTGCTTCAAATTGCCTAATTTTGTGAGCAATATTATTAAGGAAGATTAGCTATGGATACAAATATATTGCCCTTTTTAGAGAGAAAAGCATCTTTTTTATGCAGCAGCGAGCCATTAGCAAGATGTGACCGGGTAATAATTGGTCTGCCTATGGATTTCACCACTAGCTTTAGACCGGGTACCAGGCTGGCTCCTTATCGGGTGCGGGAGGTATCCGAGGGGGTTGAGGAGTACAGCATCTATCATGATAAATCCTTGGAGGAGATATACTTCTATGATGCCGGTGATGTTATTATCCCATTCGGTAACGTAAGGGAAAGCTTGCGGAGGATTGAACACACTGCCCGGGAGTTGCTTGCTATGCAGAAAAAGATTTTTTCCATTGGCGGGGAACATTTGGTAACCTTGCCGCTGATCAAGGCATATAAAGAGCTCTTTCCCAACCTGGCAGTCATTCAGATGGATGCACATGCTGATCTCAGGGATGAATACCTGGGAGAAAGTCTTTCGCATGCAACAGTTATGCGGCATATTCTGCAGTGCATAGGGGAAAAGAATCTGTTCCAGATCGGTATTCGTTCGGGAACCAGGGAAGAGTTTCAGTATGCTTCCCGAGCCAGCAACTTGTATTTGGACTGTTTCTTAACGATCATGGATGAAGTCAGGAATAAGATCGGACAAAGACCGGTATATATAAGCCTGGATATTGATGTGCTGGATCCGGCTTTTGCTCCCGGCACTGGTACACCTGAGGCAGGCGGAATAACTTCCCGGGAATTGATCCAGATGCTGAATGGGCTGAAGAGTTTAAACGTAGTGGGTTTTGATATGGTAGAGATATCGCCGCCCTATGATATCGGGGATAATACATCTATCCTGGGCGCCAAAATCATGCGCGAAGCATTGCTGGCTTTCTAACCTTTGGCCTAACAGTGCTCATAATTATTAAAATAAAATGCCGGTCAACAGCTGACCGGCATTAATTGTATTTAGCTTAGTAATTCTCTGCCAGCTCTTCATAATAGGCTTTGGGATGGGCGCAGGCAGGGCATATCTCAGGTGGTTCTACTCCTTCATGAATGTAACCGCAATTCCGGCATTTCCATTTTACTGGGGTTGGTCTTCTGAAAACAGTGTTGCGTTTTATGTTTTCCAGTAATTTACGATATCTTTTTTCGTGTTCCTCTTCTACCTCGGCAATCTCTTTGAAAATGTCAGCGATTTCATCAAAGCCTTCTTCTCGTGCTGAATTCTCAAATTCCAGGTATAAAATGCTATGTTCTTCATTTTCACCGTCTGCAGATTCAAGCAGGTTTTCTGAGGTAGGGTTGATATATCCTCCCATCAGCAGCTTATAGAAACGTTTGGCATGTTCCATTTCGTTTAAGGCTGTTTCACTAAAAAAACCGGAGATCTGTTCATAGCCTTCCTTTTTTGCCTGACTGGCAAAAAAATCATACTTGTTTCTGGCCTGAGATTCACCGGCAAAAGCCTTCCAAAGATTTTCTTCTGTTTTTGAACCTTTTAAATCCATGCTTTATCCTCCTTATTATTTATTAATTATGACTTATCTTACCATATTAATGGGGTAAACCCATATCAGGTTGCTTTTTTCAGGTCGACTGAAGACTATATACTGTTCCATCCGATTCAATACTTTTTCAAGTTCATCCTCATAATCTTCTGCTGCAATATCCTCATCAAAAACGACCTGAGAAACAGCCACGGTTATCTCCATCCAATTCAACAACCTTAATTCCACTAAACCCTCATCTAAAAAATCCAAAGAGGATATGGGCATAGAAAAAGGGGCTCTATCTTTGCGTTTAATATGGTCTTCCAACATTTTAATTATCTTTTTCAGCTTTTCTTCTTTTTCTTCTGTTATCAAATACTGAAATAAAACATCATAAAGATTTTGGGTTAATAGGATAGAAGTAATGGTGGGCAACATTAAATGCTGTTCCTGCCTTAAAAAATCCAGCTTAAAATTTCGGAAAGTCGGCAATAAAAACAACTCCTTAGATATTATATTTTAATTATAGATTAACTAATTTCATACTCTATAATAACATTATTCCCGTTGCTTAGGTATAATAATAATTGCATAACAATCCGGTTTAGGTGACTTGCTTTAATATAGTTTTACATTATGTTAAAATATACAAGACAATTTTTAGGTAGGTATAATGATGAAAATAGCTATTGATGGCCCGGCTGGTGCGGGGAAAAGTACCCTGGCCCGGTTATTGGCTCAGAAAATGAGCTTCGTTTATATTGATACCGGTGCCATGTACCGTGCATTAACCTTAAGAGCTCAACAAAAAGACATAGACCTGCAAGACGAGCTTTCCCTCTGTGAAATGGCCAACTCCATTAATATCTATTTTGAATCACAAGGAGGCGTTCAGTTAGTTTTTTGTGACGGAGAAGATATTACGGAAGCCATTCGTTCTCCAGAGGTTAATTCTAATGTATCAATTGTAGCTGCACACCCAAAAGTTAGAGAAATAATGGTGCAAAAACAAAAGAACATGGCTCAGTGCAACAATGTCATTATGGATGGGCGTGATATTGGAGAGCAAGTATTGCCTGACGCTGAATTTAAGTTTTTCCTAACTGCCGACCTTAATGAAAGAGCTAAAAGAAGAGCTTTGGAAATGGAAAGACAGGGTTATTATAGCGATATTAACGATATTGAGATAAATTTGGCCAAGCGTGACCAAATGGATGCCGATAGAAAAGTAGGGGCTCTGAAGATATTAGAAGAATCCATAATAGTTGATACCAGCCAATTTGGCGTTGATGAGGTTTTAGCGCATATACTCTCCATCATTGGGGAGGAATAACGATGTTTTATGCAGTTGTAAGGGGATTCCTTAAGATCATATTGTTTTTCCTAGGTTTGAAATCGGAGGGTACTGAAAAACTTCCCCCGTCAGGGCCGGTTATCATTGCGGCCAATCATGTAAGTAATTGGGATCCGGTTGTGGTTGCGCTGGTTTTAAACCGTCCCATCCATTTCATGGGTAAGGAACAGTTGTTTAAATATTGGATCTTAAACAAACTATTTACGAATTTGAATTCGTTTCCGGTAAAAAAGGGCGTGCCGGATCGAAAAGCCATAAAATACGCGCTACAGTTGTTAGAGAATGGCCAAGTCCTGGGGATATTTCCCGAAGGGGGCAGGAACAAGACCGGTGAGATTATGAAAGCCCAATCAGGTGTAGCTATGATTGCTCTTAAATCGGGATCACCTATTTTACCAGTAGCCTGCATTGGAACTAAATGCAAGCTGCCCTGGGGATGGTTCAGACCTTTGCTGGTCAGAGTAGGCGATATTATTGATTTGGACGAATATCAAGGCCAGAAGGTTAATTCTGCTACGATGGAGAAACTAAGCAATGACATAATGGATAAAGTAAATCATCTTTTATAAGAATAAGAAGGAATATTATATATTAATACGATATAATGAGGTGTAGAAATTGCAGATACTCATTGCTGATAAAGCTGGGTTTTGTGCTGGAGTCAGAAGAGCTTTTCATATTGCTGAGGAAGCTGGTCGTTCAGATTGCAGTTGGTGCACCTTAGGTCCGCTGGTTCATAATGATGGGGTAATACGCTATTTTGAGCAAAAAGGGATAAAAGCTATAGATGTTATTGACGATGTTGATAAGGGCGGAGTAATTATTAGAACCCATGGGGTTCCTCCCCAGATTATACAAAAAGCATCGGCAAAAGGCTTCCTGATTCAAGATGCAACTTGCCCCCTGGTTAAACGGGTACATGAAGTAGCGGAGTTACTAAGAGGAGAAGGTTATGATATAGTTATTTTCGGAGATAAAGATCACCCTGAGGTACAAGGAATAATGGGGTGGTGTGATAATAAAGCCACTATTATTGCAAATCCGGATGAAGCTTGTGATTATGCCGGAACCAAGAAATTAGGTGTCATTTCTCAGACTACCAAAGATGAGAAGGATTATTTTGCTGTAGTATCTGCTCTTATATCTAAATCTCACGAAATAAGAGTATTTAATACAATTTGTTCTGCTACCCGGCAAAGACAGGAATCAGCCAGGAAATTATGCCAAGAGGTTGATTTGATGCTGGTCATTGGTGACCAGTGCAGTTCCAATACCCAAACCCTGACACGGGAGTGTCAACAAACCGGAGTGAAAACCTGGCAAATACAATCCGCTGCAGATATAAAAACTGAATATCTGGAGGGTGTAAAGAGATTAGGAATCACAGCAGGAGCTTCCACCCCGGACTGGATTATTAAGGAGGTATTAGATAGGATGACGGAGTTTGGTGACGGCGGCGCTCCACAGGAGCAAAAACAGGAAGAGTTAGTCCAGGAGAACCAGGTACAAGAGAATCTTAATGAAGAAAGTTTTGCTAAAATGGAAGCGGAAATGGCTGATTTGGCTACGCCAGAAAAAGGTGATGTAATCAAAGGCATAGTGATACAGGTTCTGGACGATGAGGTAATGGTAGATGTGGGTGGCAAATCGGAAGGAATAATTCCTCTAAGAGAGATGTCATTTAAAGATGTTGATTCAGCCAAGGAATTGGCTAAAATAGGCGATGAGATTGAAGTATTGGTTTTGAAATGGGATGATGACGGAACCATTTTATTATCCAAGAAAAAGGTTGATTCCAAAAGAGCCATGGATGAACTGGAAGAGTCTTTCAACCAGGGGAGTCAGATTGAGGGCACCGTAGTTGATAGCGTTAAGGGCGGTTTATTGGTGGACGTTGGAGCGATTGCTTTCTTGCCCGCCTCACACGTTGAGGACGGATATGTAAAAAACCTTGACGAATATATTGGAAAAACCTTTAGTTTCCGGATTATTGAATTTAACCGGCACAAGAAAAGAGGCTCACAGATTGTATTATCCCGCAAACAATTGGTTGAAGCTGAACGCTTAAAACTCAAAGAACAGTTTTGGAGCAGTATTGAAGAAGGTCAGACCATTAAAGGCAGGGTAAAACGCATTGTGGACTATGGGGCTTTCATTGATCTGGGAGGTTTCGAAGGGTTACTGCATGTGTCTGAAATGGACCACGTCAGGGTCAACCACCCGTCCAGTATTCTCAGCGAAGGTGAAGAAATAGACATCTATATCCTGGCTTTGGATAGAGAAAAACAGAGAGTTTCGTTAAGCCGCAAGAAACTAATAAAGAGTCCGTGGGAAATCGTACTGGAAAAATACGAAATAGGCGATACCATTAATGGCAAAGTGGTAAGGATCGCACCGTTTGGTGCTTTCGTAGAAATTGAGCCGGGAGTAGATGGCCTGGTGCACATTTCTCAGCTTGCCAATCGTAGGGTTGAGAAGCCTCAGGATGTAGTTGCGATAGATCAAGAAGTGCAGGTTAAGATACTCAGTATTGACCCGGAAGAAAAAAGAATTGGGTTATCAATTAAGGAAGTTGTGACAGAAGCTGATAACCAAGAGGTTCAGGATTTCATGGAAAAACAGGATCAAGCTTTGGAACAACAAGCAGATACTAAAACACCTGCGGAAATAGCAGCAGAAGACCAGGAATAAACTAAAAAAGGAGGATAAATATGCCTGTTTTTGAATTTAGATGCCAGGAATGTGGTTATAAGTTTGACCTTATGATCTCCAATGCAGATAAAGAAAAGGTACAGTGCCCTGAATGCGGTACCAGATCTATAAAACAACTGTTATCCTCTTTTAATACTGCCAAGTTTGGAGGAGCTCCTGCCAACGACTGTGCGGGCTGCAAAGTAAACGGCAGCGGCGGTTGAGGGTCGAGGTTTTAGAGTGCGGTCCGCATTCTAATGCCAACCCTGGTTGTATCAGGAACGCCAGCAAGATGTTTGGCAATCATTGCGATGTAGAATTCCTGAAGTGCGCCTGTTGCATGTAATAAAAGCAGTAAACTATATGGGGACGTGGCCTTACTGCGTGACAGAGGTTCGCGTCCTTACCATATATATATGGTATTATTGGCGGGCATTTCTAGCTACTTTAATTGTTGAACAGTGATCTTACTTATAAATATGAGGTGAAAAGATATTTTTCCAGAAAGAACCAGCGGTATTATAAAAGCAAGCGGTGTAATCCTGGCCGGCGGTAAAAGTACCCGTATGAAGTTTAACAAGGCTTTTGCTCAAATTGCCGGTAAATCGGTAATAAATATAATAGTTGACAAGTTTATCCGTTCTTTTGACGAAACGATTATTATTAGCAATGAACCTCATTTATATGATGATTTGGGTCTCGAGGTATATGTTGATATCTATCCGCATATGGGCCCGGTAAGCGGTATTCATTCGGGGCTTTCTCACGCACGGCATGATCAGATATTTATTTTGGGATGCGATATGCCTTTTATTAATATGGCTTTGGTTGAATATATGTTTACTCAGTTAGGTAACTATGACAGTGTAGTACCGGAGATAGATACATATCTGCAGCCTTTATCCGCTGTCTACAGCAATAAATGTCTGCCGGTGCTGACTAATTGCCTGGAAAACGATAAAGTAAAGCTGATAAGAATATTTGAAGAATTAAATGCATTGGCTCTAAACCGGGACGTATTAGCAAACTTTGGAAAGGTTGAGGAAGTTTTTCTCAATGTAAATGACGTGCAGGCATTAGACAAAGCCAAGCTAATTGCAGGGAGGTATCAGTTATAAGAAATATGCGCAAAGCAGAGCATTTAGATCTGGCTAAGATTACTGCTGATGGTCCCGGCACCAACGGATTTGAGGACATCTACCTTCTGCAGGATTCCATACCGGAGCTGGATCTGGATGAAATCGATCTAAGGGTTGAATTTCTTAATAAAACTCTTGATTATCCGTTACTGATTGATGCTATGACCGGAGGGACGGATAAATCCTTGCAGATTAACCGCATTCTGGCAGCTGCAGCCAGCAAGTACGGTTTGGCTATGGCGGTCGGTTCAATGACTGTAGCTATAGAAAACCCTGCACTCAGAAACAGTTTCACTATTGTGCGCGAGACGAACCCGGACGGAATTATTTTAGCCAACCTGGGAGCTAATTGCAGTCCGCGTAATATCGGCGAAGCTGTTAATATGATAGCTGCAGATGGACTGCAACTTCACTTCAATGTGCCTCAGGAACTGGCTATGCGTGAGGGTGACCGCAGCTTTCGCGGCATATTGGATAATGTGAAACGCATAGCCGATACCTGTAAGGTACCAGTTATCGCCAAGGAGGTTGGCTTTGGCTTTACACGGGAAACGGTGGCTAAACTGTATGCAGCCGGAATAAATATTTTTGATAACGGGGGCAAAGGTGGAACCAATTTTATTGCTATCGAAGACCAACGGCAGGGGCTGTTCGCAAATCAATTGGATGATTGGGGTATACCTACCGCAGTCAGCCTGGCTGAGATAGCCGCAATGCAATTACCGGTGAAAATTATCGCATCAGGCGGGATTAGAAAAGCCGATGAGATTGCCAAAGCCATCGCCATTGGAGCAGACTTGGCAGGAATAACCGGATTGTTCCTAAAGATCCTTCAACATGAAGGTCAAGATGGATTGGATACAAGAATCGAAAGCTTGTTATATCAGCTTAAGGCAGTTTTCTTAATGAGCGGTTCCAGAAATTGCGCCATGATAAGGGAAAAACCGGTTTTAATACTAGGGAGAACAGCCGAATGGCTCCATGCCAGGAACATAAATACCTAGGCAAGGGGACGGTTCTAGGTAGGCAAGGGGACGGTTCTGTTGCCTGCAGGTAATGGCCTATATGGCAGGCGAAGACAACAACCAGTTCACCCTATTTCCGGAAGAGGTGGATGACTATATTACATCCGATAATCTAGTTAGAGTAATTTAAGCAGTCATAACTGGATATGCAGGAACTGGGATTCCAAAGAGCAGAACCCAAACATACCGGTAGACCCCCGTATGATCCGCGGGACTTGGCTGGCCCTGGCATAGAGCCAAAGCCAGCTTTTTTTCTGATATTTCAACTACGAGGGCTAGATATGGACAGCAATGTGACTGCCAGAATAAAAAACATATTGAAAAGACCGGCTTTCAAAGTTACCGTAGTATGGACCCAGCGAAGATAATCATTACCGACCAGATTAGCAGCAACCAATATGTTATTAATAATGGGTCTGGGATAGCTCAGGTTACGGCCATTATAGAGGATATGCATATTGCTCGGCAAGAGATCAGCAAAGAACGGAGTGAAAAAGCTCAGAGCCATTATACCATTTCTTATAGAGGGCTGAAAAGATATTAGTTTTATAATACGGACTTAAGGAACAACTAAATGAAATCTCCAAGTTTTGCCATGAAAGTAGAGAGCCAGTTTTATCTTGAAGAATATTTTTTCGTAATAATGCGATCTTAAAGGAGCTTGGACAAATCAAGGATGAGAAACAGTTAAGAAGTGAATTTATTGCCTCCGAAATAAAACAAACCTATCACAGCGAACCATCGCAACCCTACTGGGAAAAACAAAAGCACAGTTGAACGGCAAAAATAAGTGCAGGCAAAAGAACCGTCCCCTTGCCTAGCTTGTTTCCTTTTTTTTTCACATAATAACCATCCAATGGGGAAATATAATATCTGAAACCGTGCTCAATTATTAAGCTGTTGGGCGCTGGTTAAAACTGATTAGGAAAGGATGAAAGATAAGATGAATAATTTCCCTATAGGCTTAATTGCGCTGGTAGTCGTATCTATTCTTATTTATTTTGGGGTCGC
>JAQVWS010000122.1 GCA_028709585.1 Syntrophomonas sp.
GCCCAGCTTAAATTTCTTTAATTCTCCTTCGGCCAAGGATATGACTGTCGCGGAGGAAGCTATGGAAAGAGTAGGGATTTTATCTTTAAAAGATCAACGCTATACCGAGCTGAGCGGTGGCGAAAGGCAGCTGGTATTAATTGCCAGAGTTCTGGCTCAGCAGCCGAAAATATTGCTGTTGGATGAGCCTACTTCACACCTGGATTTTAGAAATCAGACTATTATTATGAGATTAATCAGAGACCTGGCTCAAGAAGGAAGAGCAGTTATTATGACGACTCATTACCCCAACCATGCCTTTTATTACCCAAATCGGGTGGCTTTAATGCATGACGGAAAAATATTGGTGGTTGGAAGTCCCGAAGAAGTACTCCTGGAGAATAATCTTAGTCAGGCTTATGGTATTGATGTTTGCCTTTATTCAACTCAAGCTAAAGGCAGCAACAAATTGGTGACATTTTGCGCTCCCGTTGATGAATAAGTTGAATTGGTTTATTTATTAAGAAAGGATGCAAGAATAAATGATTTTACAGGAAATTATAGATCATTTGCAGGATAAATTAACAGACCAGCCTAAGCTGGAGAAAATAGTAATTAACTCCGGATTCTCAGGTATGCTCTTAAATAATGGGGATATGGGTTTAGCTATGAATATTCGTTCAGGAGGTCCATTTAACGACAGTATTATAAAAAAATATCTGGCTGAAAACCCTGGCCGCCAGGGTCTGGATGTAGCCATGGAGCTGCAGGAGAAAACCTTGCAATTACCATCTGACAGCAATTCGGCCCTGGTATTACGTTCCTTATTAGTAGCTCTTCTAAATGCGCTTTCCCGACCTCTGCTAACCCAGGAACAGCTTGAAACGCAAGGGTATGAACTGACGGTTGGAGCACAGCAACATGCCAGTCAACAGGTTAGAGAAGGGGAAAAGGTATCTATCGTAGGTTTTGGCGGAATGGTCAGAAATGTTGCCAAAATAGCCGGGAAAACTTATGTTACTGAACTGGAACCCGAGCTCTTTAGATCCACCATATTTTCTGCCCAGGGGGTTAGCTACGGGCCGCAATGTGCTCAGGTTGTATCTTCAGAAAATGCCGCGGCCTGTTTTCGTGAATCAGACACTATTTTTATAACCGGCTGTACCCTGGTTTCTAACACCATGGAGGAAATACTGGCCCAATGTCAGGGACGCAGGGTAATTATCTATGGCCATACCGCCGGGTTATATCCAGAACCTTTGTTTAAAAGAGGGGTAAGCATTATTTCCACCGGAAGGGTGACTGACCCGCTTTTGATGGTGGATCTTCTGACTAACTGTGCAGGTGCAGTGGAAAGGTTTTTCCCTCTGGCAACAGAAGATATGCAGATTTGCATACGATAAAATTCCGAAAAGTTATGCGGTTATAATTAAACATGGCTAAACGAATAATAATTAATGCTACACTGAAGTCCCATAGTGTGGCATTTTTTATTGTTATATAACCAGGTACAGTCTTAATGCATTTTTTTATTCCTCAGATATTTTTTGCATGACATAGATAGAATAACACTGTATACTTGGCTTATTTACTTACTAACTTGTTTTAAGATGTATAAAGAGGTGGATAATTTGAAATCAGTAATATTGGGGAATACCGGTATCATAGCCTGTAAAAACGGGTTTGGCGCACTGCCGATACAGCGCATCAGCAAGGAAGAAGCATCTGTTTTGCTAAAAAAGGCTTATGATAATGGAATTAACTTTTTTGATACAGCCAGATTCTATACCGATAGTGAAGAAAAAATAGGCTATGCTTTAAGCGATGTGAGAGCTAGTATCTTTATCGCGTCCAAAACGATGGCGACTGATACTGATATATTTTGGCAGCATTTATACACCTCGCTGGATAAACTAAAGACAGACTATATTGATATATATCAATTCCATAACCCTGGTTTCTGTCCCCAGCCGGGAGACGGGACAGGGTTATATGAAGCCATGCTGGAGGCCAGAGATAAGAAACTGATTCGACACATTGGTATTACTAATCACCGGCTGGCATTAGCGATTGAAGCGGTGCAATCAGGACTATATGCCACCATTCAGTTTCCCTTCAGTTACCTGGCAACTGATAAAGAAATCGAATTAATCAGGTTATGTGGTGAACGGAATATTGGTTTTATAGCCATGAAAGCATTATCCGGCGGACTTATTACTAATTCTGCCGCCGCCTATGCATTTCTAAGCCAATATGATAATGTTCTGCCCATATGGGGTGTTCAGAGATTAAATGAACTTGACGAATTTATCGATCACTTAAATAATCCTCCCGTATTTGATAATAAGCTGAAGGCCATTATCGAACATGACAGAAAAGCCTTGAGCGGAGAATTTTGCAGAGGCTGCGGATATTGTCTGCCCTGTCCGTCAGAAATTGATATACCTGCTTGTGCCAGGATGTCATTGCTAATTCGACGTGCCCCGGTGTCAATCTATTTAAACAATTCATGGCAGGATAAAATGAGCAAAATTGAAGACTGTATTGATTGTGATCATTGTAAAGACAATTGCCCGTATGGGCTGGATACCCCGGCACTATTAAGGAATAATCGGGCAGATTATCTAAAATTCCTATAGCTGTTCAAATAATTGCCTTCCGATCAGTGCCCGATAGCGTTCATATTTCCACGGTGAATGTCGATTTGGCATTAAAATATTAATTTATCAAAAAACATATTTAATTAAAAGGCTTGATAATTATGTAATAATAATATATATTATATATACCCCCACAGGGTATTTATAATATCAAGAGAGGGCAGGTGGAGAAAATTGATTAAAGTAACTGAAAAAGCCAGTCAACAGTTTAATGAGGATCTGACTAAAAAAAAGCCGAGAAAGCAAGCCATGTTAAGGGTCAATTATGGCGGAGTTGGCTGAGGAGGTCCTAGATTTTATTTAACTCTGGATGAGTTAAAGCACGAAACCGATACAGTTGTGGAATCAAATGGCGTTACTGTGATATTCGCTTCAGGATTGGAGAGCAGCCTGCAGAATGCTAGTATCGACTATTCAGATAAATGGTATAAACGCGGTTATTTCATTACCGGCTTGAACTTTTCCTCTTGTTAGGATTAATCACATAAAATGAACCTGGTGCTGATGTTGAGTCAGCACTTTTTCTTTTACAAGGATAGAGTAATTCAGCTAGAACTGTACGAAGTTATATAACAAAGCCATAGTTACGATTCCGATAAATAAAGTGGCGAATAAACTTTTAGTTTTTATCGCGATCACCAGTGTGGGAATAAAGGCCCATATGAAACGGTTGTGGATACTGATATCAACAAATCCCTCTGGCGCTAATACGCTTAAAGCGGTTAGACTGCCTAAAACGGCCGGGGCTACATAAGATAACCACTTCTTTAGCGGCTCGGCGAATTCATAACGGGAAAACAAAGCCACGGGCAGTATGCGTGGCAACATAGAAACCAGCGCAACGCCAAAAATCATAATCCATATATCAGTCCCGTTCACTGATCATCACCCCTAAACTAGCCGCAATAATGGTAGCTAAGATTATATTGGATAAATTACTCATAGTTGAAGGTACAAGATAGCCAATCAGCAAACAAACCAAGGCTGCGGTTAAAGCTACATACAGGTCGGATTTGCGTTTTATCATAAACACCAGCAAACAGATGTACATCGCCGGCAAAGCAAAGCCCAAACCTAGCCGATCAGTGTTGCCAATATAACTGCCCAGTATGGCTCCTAATAGTGTGCTGAGAATCCAGCCCAAATGTGAGCTTATATTAAGCCCGGCCATATAGGATGCAGTGGGAGCATGATTTTGATACCGATTCATTGCTACTGCATAAGTTTCATCTGTCAATCCGTATGACAGCAGACTACCGATTGCAGTAGGTACGCGCTCCTTGAGGAAGGGAACTAATGATGTTGAAAATAACAGGTAGCGTAAATTTACTAAGACATTGGCTAAGATGATAGTAAATACTGCACCTCCCGCCTGCATTACCCCAATCGCAATATATTGTCCGGCCCCGGTAAAACAAAGAACCGACATTATTGTGGCCTGTGTGATTGTCATACCGACTTCATTAGCCAGCACCCCAAAGGCTACTCCTAATGGTAAATATCCCATAATAATTGGAATTGAGTCATGTATACCCTGCTTTAATTCTAGATTCTGCATATTTATCACCATTATTAAGCAGTCAATATTTTTCATATCAATCTGCAAAAGCCTTCATTTACACAATATATAATTATAACAAAAACCAGCGAGGTTTGAATATACCTAAGAAAAAGAGATACCTAACGATGAAATCCTCACCAAACTTATTATTTATGAATACTATAACAATGTAAATACTATAAACAGGAGTGATGAAACATGGCGAATTTAAGATATAAATATACAACTGGTCCAATCAGTGTTAGCGAGAATATAAATAATATCAGGGTGCTTTTATTAAATAACGGAACCAAAGTGCATTTTGCCAAGGTTAGAATTTTAAATCTAGATGAAACCCCCAAAAAACAAGTATTTAATGAGCTTTTTACGATTAATCCACAATCACAAGCAAAGACCGAGTATATCCCCACATTTAATACCTTTGAGGTGCAGGTTTTATCAGATAGTAAGGTGGTTTACATCTGGGTCGGAGGACGCTCCGGCAATGAAAACCTGGCAGGGAATATTGTATTGCACAAAGATTTAATCATTTTTTAAAAACCAATCATCACAAAAATGACTGTCACGTAAAAGTGGCAGTCATCATTTTTATTAGCGCTATTTATCTTAATAATAAATATCATCATGTATTATTTGCGGTTGTGAATTCAAATATCTTGCGACCGTTATATGCCAGGCAGCCAGCCATAGGTATAATCAGTACAATCCCCATGATTATTGTCAGCGGCAGGGAATAGGAACCTCCATTGGCATCCGCTATGAATCCCCATAAAGATTGGCCAATTGCTTGAACCAGCGAGAAAACCATCATAACAATGGAGTAGATCTGGCTGAATTGACGGGTACCAAATATTTTCATTACCAATAAAGGTGCTTGAACCTGTGAGGCAGACATGCAGATGCCAAATAAAAAGGCACCTGCCAAAATGAAAATTGGGCTGGCGGAGCCAGTCAATGACAATATACCAACCCCAGAAAAGCCGCATACACCGCAAATAATTAAAGCTCCCATAACTGTTTTATCATTCAGATACCCTAACCCGATTTTACCCAATAGAGAGCCCAGCATACTGGCGGAACCTATCGTTGATGCCACAATTACTCCCATGCCAATTGAAGAAGCATATGAAGGCAGAGAAACATTAAAGGAGTTATAAAGCCCCATTGCAAATTCAAATATGACTAATATAAGAAAAGGAGCAGACTTAATAGCAGTGGAAACTGATACCCCCGTACCCACTTCCGGGTTATTATTAATCTCAGGTGATTTTTCGGCGGAATACCCATAGGGTTTTAATCCCATATCACTGGGGTAATTCCTAATTAATAAAGCCACCACAGGGAATACAAAGATAGCAATAATAGCACCCAAAACCAGATAGGCAGTTCTCCAGCCATAGATTTCAATTATATACCCGCCAACGGGATTTAATATAACCGCACCGATTCCTGTAAATGCAGAACATATACCTAAGATAAGACCTTTTTGGCTGTGAAACCAACGGTTGATCAGCGAGGGAGTGGCTAATACCAGCAAGAATGTTTGCGCGAAACCTAAAAAAACGGCTGCAATATAAAAATGATAGACAGATGTAAAAAAAGACATCGCGCCAATCCCTGCAGCGTTGACCAGAACACAGACAGATAGAATAACCCGAGCGTTTTTATATGCAAATATTTTACCGGCCAGGGGCAGAAAAAAGGTCATAACCAAGGCAATGATTGTTAAGTAAAGCGAAAATGGCCCTCTGTTCAAGCTCAATTCTGAAATAACCGGAACAATAAATATCCCCGCGCAGTTCCAGGTTATGGCAGTAGTTAACCCGATAGCACAGCAGGCTATTAATACATAGAAACCATAATGAATCCGACCAGGATTAATCATAATAACCCCCGCATATAATATTGCTGATTAATTAAACAAAATATTATGAGTTTCTGGTAATATTATAATTGCTTGAAAACTATAAATTTCGACATGAATTAATCCTACAACATATTAGCCGGTCTGGAAAGGTTCTTATGTTAAATCAATTTACTGCAGAGGTTCGCCACTATTTTGTGTTCTGAGAAATATTATATGTCAACAAAAGGAAGGTGAATATGGAGATTAGATTAATGTCAAGTGCGGATTATGATGAAGCCTATAAATTGTGGAGTAATTCCAAGGGGGTAGGTTTACGTGCCCTAGATGATTCAATGGCAGGTATAGATAAGTTCTTAAAAAGGAATCCCCTCACTAATTTTGTGGCTCTGGAGGATAATCGGATTATAGGCATAATCTTGTGTGGAAATGATGGCAGAAGAGGCTATATTTATCATGCCGCAGTAAAAGAAACGCATCGCCGCAAAGGAATCGGTAAAGCTATGGTTAATTCCGTCCTCGAAGCATTAAAAAAAGAGGCCATTAATAAGGTTGCGCTGATTGCCTTAACGTCAAACCAAATAGGCAATAATTTCTGGCAGTCCATCGGGTTTGATAAGCGGGATGACATTGTTTACCGCGATATAATTATTAATGATAAAAATATATAAAGCCATATACGCAACCATATGTGCAGCGCCTTAGCGTAAAATTACTTTGGGACAAATAGGATAAAAAATAAATAAGAGAATCTCCCCTTTGATAAAATAGGAATTGCAATAAACCAATCATCAAAGAAAAGGAGAAACTCTTATGGAACTTATTA
>JAQVWS010000123.1 GCA_028709585.1 Syntrophomonas sp.
GTTTCGCCACATCGTACATTGTATCACCAGCCATTACCACATGGACCCCCCGTTGTACAACCGGTATTTTCACGACTGTCCCTATTTCAAGAATTGTTCTTTCATCCATTCCATTTTTCTGCATTAGAGCGTTTAGGTTGACACTAAACATTTGCGCAATCTTATAAAGGGTATCACCTTTTTTGATACAATAAGTATGTGCCTGGCTCTCAACGTAGTTATTTGCTGCCTGGGAAAAAGGAACAAAGTTTCCCTCGCTTAGCCTGGCTACAGATGGGTGGGCACCTAACGCCAGCAAAAAAATGCACACTGCAAGTGAGCCTATCCATCTTCTATCCAAATATTTCACCTCAATTCCGCCCTCACTCAAAAACTAAAGAGAGCTCACTGAGGTATATTTTTGACAGAATAGCAGGATTTTATACAGATTATATTAACGATTGTTGCGAGGATAATCCTTTTTCCCAAAAATGATAGGCGCGGCACGCAGAAGGTCATCATTAGATTTAGTTTTTTTCATGGAGTCAATCATCATTTGCATAGTTTCCACGGAGTTATATTCGCTGAAGATATTGCGCAGATTCCACATAAGTTCTATTTCTTCAGTATTAAAGAGGAGCTCTTCTTTGCGGGTTCCTGACCTTTTCAGATCGATAGCGGGGAATATTCTTCGTTCTGATAGCTTCCGATCTAAAACTAGTTCCATATTACCTGTGCCTTTAAATTCCTCAAAAATAACGTCATCCATACGGGAGCCGGTTTCCACTAAGGCGGTGGCAATAATAGTCAAACTGCCCCCTTCCTCAATATTGCGGGCTGCCCCAAAAAACCGCTTCGGTTTGGTTAGGGAAGTTGGGTCTATTCCTCCTGACAAAGTTCTTCCGCTGGTAGGTACAACAAGATTATGGGCTCTGGCTAAACGCGTAATACTATCCAACAGTATTACTACATCCTGTTTATGTTCAACCAGTCGCTTAGCTCTTTCCAATACCATATCGGTTATTTTTACATGATTTTCCGGTGGTTCGTCAAAAGTGGACGCAACTACTTCTGCTTCGGTTGAGCGCTGCATATCAGTAACCTCTTCCGGTCTCTCATCCACCAGAAGGATGATCAATACTATCTCCGGATGGTTCTTGGTTATACCCTGGGCCATCTTTTGTAAAAGCATGGTCTTCCCGGCCTTTGGGGGTGCAACAATAAGTCCCCGCTGACCTTTGCCTATCGGAGCTACCAGATCAATGAGGCGAGTAGACATCTCTTGCGATGAGGTCGATAAGGTTATCTTCTTGGTGGGATACAGCGGAGTAAGAGCATCAAAGTGGATTCTCCTGGCTGCTTCTTCCGGAGGAAAACCGTTGACATCTTCCACTTTTAAAAGGGCAAAGAATCTTTCGCTGTCTTTGGGAGGTCTTACCTGTCCGCCTACCCGATCTCCGGTCCGAAGATCAAATTTTCTGATTTGGGATGGTGATACATAAATATCTTCGTGACTTGGGACATAGGCAAATGGTCTTAAAAAACCATACCCGTCATTCATGATTTCCAAAACACCTGAAGCCTGCAATAGTTCGTTGGAATGGGTTAATGCTTTGGTAATTTCAAACACCAATTCCTTTTTGCGCAGTTTGGAATAACCGCCTAAATTTGCTTCCCTGGCAATCTGGTACAATTCCAACATCGTTTTATTTTCCAATTCGGATATGTTCAACTTATTGCTCCTCTCGTAAATTGTATGCGGGGCGGAACCTTAGTGGAAAAAATTGGTGCCAAATGACAGGAATTTGTTAGTCCATGCGAAAATTGAGGCGATGATCACTGAACAAAGGCTTTTTGCCCAGGTGGTGATTAGCTTCAATAAACCTGATAGTTCCTGATTTGCTTCTCATAACTATGGTCTGCGTAATTGCATGTCTCCGCAAATATCTTACTCCTTTTAACAGAAAGGAATCAGTTATCCCTGTGGCTACAAATATAACATCATCTGATTTAACCAGTTCATCAATAGTAAATAATTGTTGGGTGTCTTTTATTCCCATTTCCAGGCAGCGCCTGATTTCCTGGTCATTCTCCGGCATAAGCCGGGCTTGAAAATCACCCTCCAGGCATTTCAGGGCGGCAGCCGTAATTACGCCTTCCGGAGCTCCGCCAATGCCCATCAGTATGTCAACGCCGGATTCAGGATAAGCGGCCGCCACACCCGGCGAGACGTCTCCATCAGAAATAAGCCTGATTCGGGCCCCTGCGCTGCGGATTTCATCAATTATTGTCTGATGGCGCTCGCGATCCAAAACCACTACCGTTACCTCACTCATAGATTTGTCCATAGCTTTAGCTACCTGACGCAGATTTTCCTTAATGGGCGCGTCCAAAAAAACTCGCCCTTTACATTTGGGTCCCACCGCTATCTTATCCATATACATATCGGGGGCATGCAATAGCGTGCCCTGGGGCGCTGAAGCCAATACTGAAATAGCACCAGTAAGGCCTTTGGATACTATTGTGGTTCCTTCCAAGGGATCAACGGCAATATCGACCCGGGGCAAAACCCCCAGCCCGACTTTTTCGCCGATAAACAACATGGGAGCTTCATCCATTTCTCCCTCACCAATTACTACTTCTCCATCTATGGAGACGGTATCAAACATAACTCTCATAGCAGTTACAGCCGCGCCATCGGCTGCTTCCTTATCTCCCCGGCCTACCCAGCGGGCAGCCGCCAGGGCAGCCGCTTCCGTTACTCTTGCAAACTCAAGAGCTAATTCTCTCTCCAAAAACAAACCCTCCCCGTTCTTTAAAAAGCCTTTTTCCAGTCACTCATAAATTTCTCAATACCTGCATCCGTTAACGGGTGTTTTATCATCTGTTTAATAATTGCATAAGGAATAGTAGCAATATGGGAACCTAATCGGGCGGATTCAATTACATGCATGGGGTGCCTTATGCTGGCAGCGATTATCTCAGTAGATAAAAGAAATTGGCTAAAGATAGTCACAATATCATTAAGCAATAATAAACCATCATTACCATTGTCATCAACCCGCCCTATAAAGGGACTGACGAAACTGGCACCCGCACGAGCCGCCAGCAGAGCCTGGGCGGCTGAAAATATCAACGTGGCGTTGATGCGAATGTTTTCGTCATTCAGGGTTTTAATAGCCTTTAAACCTGCTTCTGAAATAGGGATTTTGACTACAACATTGGGATGAATAGCTGCCAAAGACTCTGCTTCTTTCACCATGGATAAATAGTCCATACTAAGCACCTCTGCACTTATGGGACCATCAACAATATTGCAGATTTCCCTGACCACCTGGGCGTAGTCTCTTTTCTCTTTGGCTACGAGAGTGGGATTAGTGGTTACCCCTCCCAGAAATCCCATATCGTTAATTTCCTTGATTTCCTCTATGTTAGCAGAATCAATAAAAATTCGCAAAAGAACACTTCCTTTAATCTAAGCTATATTTTTCGGCTTTGCCAGAACTGCCGAAAATTTTAATTTTTTCTCTGATTATGGTTACTGCAGCGTCTTTAGCCGGGCCTAACAGTTTGCGGGGATCAATTTCGCCCGGTTTTTCCGCCATCCTGCGCCTCATCTCGCCTACAAAAGCCTCCCGGATGTTAGTGTCAATATTAATCTTGCATACCCCAAGGGAGATGGCTTTTCTGATTGATTCATCGGATACCCCGGATGAACCATGCAGAACAATGGGAACCTTCACCAGCTCTTTGATCTCCTTGAGCCGCACAAAGTCCAGTTTGGGATCTCCCTTATATTGTCCATGAGCCGTCCCAATCGCAATGGCCAAGCTATCAACTCCGGTTTTTTCCACAAATATGCGGGCTTCTTCGGGATCGGTATACATGGCCTCCTTTTGGCTTACATGTATATCATCTTCGGTACCACCTATTTTTCCCAGTTCTGCTTCTACTGATACCCCAATCGGCCTGCAAATTTCCAAAATTTTATTGGTAATAGCAATATTCTGCTCCAGGGGCAGTTTGGATCCATCATACATAATTGAACTGAATCCGCTGCGAATACACTTTATAATCTGACCAAAATCCGTGCCGTGATCCAGGTGTAGAGCAATTGGAACCCGAGTAGCCTCAGCCGCTATTTTTACCATTCCGGTAATGAATTCCAAGCCGGCATAATTAATCGCCCCCTGGCTGGCCTGCATGATAACCGGTGAGTTCTCCTTTTCAGCCGCTTCTGCAATTGCTTGAATTATCTCCATATTATTAGCATTAAATGCACCTATTGCATAACCCTCGCGTTCTGCATGGAGCAACAGCTCCGTAACCGGAACCAGTGCCATATTTACCACTCCTTTTATTTTATATTATAGCCTTTTCTTGAGCCTAACCACTATTTTTTCTACTATGTGAAACAATTATCTATCGCGGTTATGATGCTATTTCCAGCATTAATTTATTGACCATATCCCGCAATGCCATTATATCAAAGGGTTTGCTTATGCATTTTGTAGCTCCTGCATCCAGCGCCTGCTGGATGACTTCGATTTCACCGTAGGCTGTCATCATTATTATGGGCGGGCTTTTCTTCTCAGTAATTATACGGGTTGCTTCCAAACCATTAACATTAGGCATTTTAAGATCCATAAGTATAAGATCCAGGTCAGGCATCAGGTTTTCTACCTTTTCAATTGCTTCCCGTCCATCGCCTGCACATTGGACATCCCAGCCTTCCTTCTTAAACAGCTCTTCCAACAGGCGTCTGACACCTCTCTGATCATCCACAATCAGCATCCTGCCCGGCATCGATATCCCCCCTAATGTCATATTAGTCAGTTTCCGATCTCTGGGAAGTGGTAAATGTATATAGCCAGAATTATACCAATTATTTCCACTTATACAAACCGAGTTAATCAGCGTTTATTAATGTTTTTGTTAATATTGCGTTTATTTCCTCGCCATTTGGATCATTTTTAATCATTGTCTACAATATAGCGGGTACCTCCATCATTAGCAACCTTTCCGGCTTGACCATATTGGACGTAGAGCCGGTCTATATTACGGGATACCAGGGTCTTGCGTACCGGCAGCTCGACCTCATCACCAACCATGACATCAACCCCAAGGGGTATTTCCACCAATGCCATTTGCATAAAAACTTTACCGCGGATAGGGTATGGCTTGCCCTTTATGGTTACATTGAGACTGAATCGAGATATGTTTAAATAGTTTAATATAATTTTAACCATCTTTTTGCACATGTCCCATAAACCAACCGGTCTATTAGCAATCTCCACTGCCAGTCCATCATTGAAACCAACGGGAATAACTGCAATCTGAGCGGTATGCTTCAATCTGTGAGTACGATAATAGCCCAGGAAGCTGCCCCTCTCTTTAACCCGGACAGAAATGATCCGGCTTTTAAACTTATAGGGATCCTGTAATTGCAAATGGACGGGGAATTTTCCGGCGGGATGCTGGCCTGATAAGAGGGTTCCTATGCGCACTGCATTCAGGTACATACCCGGATAGCTTAGAAAAACGGAGCTGTTAGCAAAATGTTTAACCGGAATAATAAAATTCTCCTGCTCCAAACGATTTACAACCAGCATGAATTGCTGAAACTGTTGGTTAATAAAAGCGGGAGTTCCGGGATCGGCAATATGGGTATATATGCCCTCTGGAAATAGTAGTTCATTGCGGTTAATATCCCGGCATACCGACACGGCTTCTTCCTGATTCATCCCAAAGCGCCCCAGTCCGGTATCAATCTTTAAGTGGACCTTAATGTGAGTTGTCAGGGACCCACCCACCTGTTCCAGCATCTCCCGGTCATTATCAGAGGTAATGGTTAATGTGAGTTTATTTTTTACGGCTTCCAGGACTTCTTCTTTGCTGATTATAGGACTAAATACCAAAATATCAGCGCTTATCCCGGCTTTCCTCAACTGCAGGGCCTCATGTAAAAAACTTACGGCGAAGAAATCCACCCCATTTTGCATGAGGAGCCGAGCAATATCTTCTGCTCCATGCCCATATGCATTAGCTTTTATCACCGCAATTAATCTGGCTCTGTCATTCAGATGCTGCTTAATTTCCTGCAGATTGTTTTTAACCGCGCTGATATCAATCTCAATCCACTTGTCCGCTAACACCCTGTCTCACTATCCTTCCTCCTGCTTTTTCCTCCGATGCGTAACACGCAAATAGAGGGGCAGGATTCTGGTCCATGCAAAATAGAAAAAAGGCGAATAAACTCTGTCAAAATCTCCTATGAATTCAACCAGGCCACCATTAAAACCCCTTTTAAACCGGTACAATCCATATAAAGGATTATCTTCGTTTAAATCCCCCGACACGCCCCGGAAGTCATAGAGCGTACAGCCCTGTTGCTGCGCCCAGCGTATCATCTCCCATTGAATAAGGTAATTAGGCATAACGTTGCGGTAGTCATTGCTGGAAGCCCCATAAAGATACCAAACCTTTTTCCCCAGCATTAAAGCCAAGGTTGCTGATATAGTACGGTCCTGGTATTCGGCTAAAAATATCTGCGCCCATCCATTTTCCACCATTTGGTCCCAGATCATTTCAAAGTATTGGTAGCCTCGTATCAAGAAATTATCCCGCTTCGCAGTTTCCTGCAATATGGCATAGAAAACCTGCAGGTCTTCCTTGCCCACCGCCGGTCTTATAGTAACCCCTTTTTTCTGAGCCAGCTTAATATTGTAACGGGTTTTGGAGTGCATGTTCGCCAATAACTCTGCTTCGGAAGGTTGGATGTCCAATTGCATTACAAAAGCCGGTTGTACCCCTTCGAAG
>JAQVWS010000124.1 GCA_028709585.1 Syntrophomonas sp.
CTTAGGCTATCGCTGGCCAGCTGAGCTGGATGCAGATATGGAGCTATCGGTAGAAGCCAGAGCCTTAATACATAAAAGCCAGGACCTGCTTGCCTGTGCTGATAAAGATGGTATTGTCTGCATTCCGGCGGTGGGGGGCGAGGCCCCGGCGGCCGAGCGTCTCCAAAACCTGTTGGCTACTGCCTATGGCGAAGAGTGGAGTAATGACTGTTTGTCAGATCTGCTGGCTCAGGCCGACCATGCTGGCAAGTCTCTGGAAACCTGGCTGCGGGACAAGTTCTTTGTTCAGCATTGTCAGCTCTTTCACCACCGGCCATTTATCTGGCAAATCTGGGACGGCCTGCGAGACGGCTTTTCCGCCCTGGTCAACTACCACCGCCTGGACCGCAAGAATCTGGAGACCCTGATCTATAGCTGCCTGGGTGATTGGATAACGCGGCAGAAGGAGGAACTGCGCAGTGGAGTGGATGGTGCCGGAGAAAAACTGGCCGCAGCCGAGAATCTGAAGAAAAAGCTGGAGCTTATCCTGGTAGGGGAAGCTCCGTATGATATATTTGTACGCTGGAAGTCATTAGCAGAGCAACCCCTTGGCTGGCAACCGGATTTAAATGATGGGGTAAGGATGAACATACGGCCTTTTATGACGGTACCAGATGTTGGCAAAAAAGGGGCAGGTTGCTTACGCGACAAACCCAATATAAAATGGAATAAGGATCGAGGCAAGGATGTGGAGACCGCCCCCTGGTATCATCTTTTTAATGGGGACCGTATCAATGATTATCACCTGAGCCGGGAGGAAAAAAGCCAAGGCCTCAATGGCCTAAAAAAGGAGGAATGAGTATGAACATCAATGCCGCCATTATTGACCAACGGCTACAATCCGTAGCTGAAGAGATTCGTGTTCGCTCCGCAGAAGAATTAAATATTAAACAAGAGGAAAGATTAAAATCCCTGGCATTTGTATATCTATGTGTCAAAACGGTGCTGGATTTAAATGATGAAGAGACCTTCGATTGTCTGACCGAAGGTGGAGGGGATTTTGGGGTGGATGCAGTTCATTGTTCGGAAGAGATAGACGGCGAATTTACCGTCACTCTTTTTCAGGGCAAGTACAAAATGAAAGATCTGGAGGGTCAGTCCAATTTCCCGGAAGGAGGAATTGATGACCTTAATAAAGCGATTCGTTATATATTTGATCCTAGTATCAGGTTGGAACGGGTAAATGAGCGTCTTAAGGCTAAAATGGAAGAGATCAGATCCTTGATTCGAGATGGTTACATTCCTCAGGTCAGGGCTATTGCCTGCAACAATGGGCTAATATGGAACGCTGCCGGCCAGGATGCTATTGACCGAGCTAACTTTGGGGGTCAGGTGGCCTGGGAACATGTCAATCATGATCGCCTAGTTATGATACTGCAGGCTCCCAAATCAGTTAGCGATAGTGTGCAGCTAACGGGTAAAGCTATAGTAGAAGACTACAACTTCGTGCGGGTTCTGGTAGCTCGTATTTCGGTAACGGAAATAGCCAGCTTGTTTGAGCGACACGGGGAACGGCTATTGGAACGCAACATTCGTAGGTATCTGGGTACGGCCGGTAACCGAGTAAATGAGGCGATTAGTGAAACCCTGCAGACGGAGGAGCGAGCTAATTTTTATTTTTATAACAATGGGATTACCATGATATGTGATAAATTTTCCTACAATGCTCTCCAGAGCGGCGACTTCAAAGTGAAGGTGGATAATTTGCAGATAATCAATGGTGGACAGACCTGTATGACCATCTGTAAAACCCTTAACCAACCGACGCTATTTTTTAGCGAAGAGGAGGCTTATGTATTAATTCGTCTTTACCAGTTGCCCAGCGACAACCATGATTTGGTTCAACAGATTACCTTTGCTACCAATAGCCAAAATCCGGTAGATATGAGAGATTTGCGCGCCAATGATGACAAACAGCAACGATTGCAGATTGATATTGAGCAGTTGGGCTATAGTTATCATAGAAAACGCAGTGATGTGGTTGTAAAGCCCACGGATATAACGTCTGGAGTAGCGGCTGAGGCGATATTATCTGTTTGGCGTCGTAGACCCCAGCAAGCCAAGTTCCTATCCCGGGAACATTTCGGCAAATTATACCGGTTTATATTCGCTGATGACCTCAATGGAGCACAGACCATTATCGCTACTTTGCTTTACCGCCAGGCCGAGAATAGAAGACGGCGACCCTGGCCGGAAGATCCTCCGCTGGTTCGTTACGCATCCTGTTTTATTGCCATGCAAATGGGCAAATACCTGTTGAAAGACCTGCAATGTGAAGTAGGCAATTTGACGCATCGTAATTTTTTGACCGCCCGGGCACTGGTAGAGGAAAATGCGGAACATTATTTTGATGAAGCTATTTTTGATATTGTAGATGCCCTAGGTAGTTTATATGGTGGTACTGAGGTTTCGATGCAGCAGTTGGCAGCCACCTTTCGCCGGGGTGATCTAATTGAGCTATTGGAACTGATGGTAATATAGAATGGTCAGAGTAATTGATTTATTAACTAAAGTTTTGCGTTTGGCAGCCGCTCATAATCCTGAAGTTCAGGCGGCTCCGGCCTGTATACTTTGGCCGGATAAAGAGCGGCAATGGGAAGCGGTGATTCCTCGTTTGCAGAACGAGATGCCGGAACTGGTAGTCTGGGGAGATTACCTACCCCAAAAGCGCACCGGCCCAGCTATCTGGTTGCGCTGTGTGCTGGCCGGTAAGATACCAGATATCCTGGCTCCTGGTGGGCTTATCCCCATTATCTATCTTCCTGGTGTGAGTCGTCAGGACTTGCGAGCGGTGGAAAATTGTCCTGAACACCTTAAACCACTGGCAGAATTGCAGTACCGGGGTAGGAGCTGGTCACAGGTCAATGGCAAAGATTTTAGCATCCTGGCTTATCTCATTAGCGAGCAGGGTGGACTAGGATTAGATGTGGCCAGGGACAATGATACCAGGAATGCTATGCAGTTGGCCCTGGCCTGTTTGCTGGATGAGGATTATGAACTGTTAAGAGGCAAGCATTTGGATAAGGATTATTTCAATACCCTGCTAACCGGGGGAGATCCTGTACGCGACCTGCTACACTGGCTGGACCAGGGAGACGGATTTAAGTCTGGGCGGGGAGAAAACGAATGGCGTGCTCTAGTCGAAGTGTGCAAATCTCAGCTGGCATTTAATCCGGAAAAAGAGGGCCTAATAAACGGTGCAATCAAACTGGCAACCCACCAGGGAGTATGGTGGTCGGTATGGGAACGCTTCTGCGAGGCACCGAGGCGCTATCCTCATATACCAGAATTGATTAAGAAATGTACTATGCCAGACATTACCTTGTTTTCAGATATAAATACCCATGGGGGATGGCCGCAATGGAATGATTTTCAGGAAGAACAATTACGCCAGCAATTAATAGAACTGGCCCAGCTGTCACCCCAGCAGGCTCGAGACAGGTTGGTTGACCTGGAGAAACGCCATGCCGCCAGGCGTAAACTGGTATGGGCTGAACTGGGGCAGGCACCTCTGGCTGATGCCCTGGAGCACCTGGCGCTTCTGGCGACTGGCACCGCCAGTTCACTGGCTGGTGGAGAGTTAGATGATATGGCGGCAGCTTATATGGTTTCTGGTTGGCGCACGGATTGCGCCTTGCTTCATGCCCTGGGCTGTATTAGTTCCCAGGATGACCTGGAAGCAGTTCAAACGGCTGTCAGGAGCGTATACCTGTCCTGGGCTGATGAATCTGCGCGTTACCTGCAGAGCCTAGTCAGAAAGCACGGTTATCCTGGTTTTGGGCCGGTAGTTCATAATCTTCCTAAGACTAATGATAACGAGTGCATCCTGTTTGTAGATGGACTACGTTTCGATACTGCTCATCTGCTAGCAGATTATCTGCTTGAGAAGGAATGCCTGATAAACGAAACAGCTGTTTGGGCCGCCCTGCCCACCGTCACGGCTACGGGCAAGCCTGCGGTTACACCAGTACGGCATTTTATCTCTGGACAAGAGGCCGGGCTTGACTTCGAACCCTGTGTGGCCGAAACGGGACAATCATTGAAAGGCGGGTACCATTTACGCAAACTGCTGGAGGATTCCGGCTGGGACATTCTGGGCAAAAATGATTGCGGTGATTGTAAGAGGATGGCCTGGAGTGCGTTTGGGGATCTGGACCAGGAAGGACATGACCGGGGGTGGAAACTGGCTAAGCAGTTGGATACCATAGTTCAGGAAGTTGGAGAGCGAGTACTGCAACTCTTGAATGCAGGCTGGAAGACTGTTCGCATAGTTACTGATCATGGATGGCTGCTGCTTCCAGGGGGTCTGCCTAAGGTGGAATTGTCCCCTGCCTTGGTAAACAATAAATGGGGCCGTATAGCAATTATAAAGCCAGGCGCATTATGTGAAGAACATTTGTATCCTTGGTATTGGAATCCGGAACAACATTTTACCCTAGCCGCAGGTATTGCTTGCTACCGAGCCGGAGAGGAATTTACTCATGGTGGCTTAAGTCTGCAGGAATGTTTGAATCTTGAATTGACCGTATCAGGTGCAGAACGAGAACCTAGGCAGGGAATAACTGAGATTACGGACATCAGGTGGAAGGGTATGCGCTGTACGGTAGCTTTTGAAGGCTCTCAGAGCGGTCTGGCCCTGGATATTAGGCAATATCCGGGAGATCCACACTCGAGCCTAGTGGTGAACGTGAAAACATTTAATGACAGTGGGGTAGCTTCGGTGGTAGTGGAAAATGAAGATTGCTGGGGCGCGGTGGCAATGATTGTTCTTTTGGACAACGAAAGCCAGGTAATAACGCAGAGAGAGACTATTATTGGTGGAGGAAAAGGATGATTATACTTGATCATATTGATAAGTTAGCCGCTTCCGTACTTGACGGATTTCTGGTGCGGAAAGATTTGGTGCGTACATTTAGCCGCCAATTTCCAGTGCCTACCTATGTGGTGGAGTTTTTATTGGGACGCTATTGTGCCAGCGTTGAACCTGATGAGATTGCAGAAGGGCTGGAAATCGTTCAAAGACAACTACAGTCCAAAACAGTTCGAGCCGGAGAAGAAGAACTTTTCAAAGCCAGGGCGCGAGAAAATGGTGAGGTGAAGATTATTGATCTTATTACCGCCCGTTTAGATGCCCGCACAGATTCCTACCTGGTAACGCTTCCCAGCATCAGGCTTAATGATGTAAGAATAAGTGCTGAAATGGTTACCCAACATGAGCGCATGCTTACCGGAGGATTTTATGCAGAAATTACCTTAGGCTATGAGGCTATGATTGCTCAGGAAAAGAACGGTCGGCCTTTTGAAATTGAGCACCTGCGCGAAATTCAGCTTTCTAAAAGGGAGGTCGTAGATCTTCTGGCAGTAGCACGCAAAGGCTTTTCTAGCGAGGATTGGAAGTTATTTATCCTGCGCAGCATTGGTATAGAAGGGCAAGGTCTGTCAGACCGAAGCATAAATGCATTGCTGTTGCGTATGGTGCCTTTTGTGGAAAGAAACTACAATCTGGTGGAATTAGGCCCGCGGGGAACTGGTAAGAGTCACCTGTTCCAGCAGATTTCACCCTATGCCCATTTGATTTCTGGAGGGAAAGCCACCGTCGCTCGTATGTTTGTTAACAACTCAACTGGCCAGCGCGGGTTGGTCTGTCAATATGATGTAGTATGTTTTGATGAGATATCTGGTATATCGTTTGATCAGAAGGACGGGGTTAATATCTTAAAAGGATATATGGAGTCAGGTGAGTTCAGCCGAGGAAAAGAAAGTATCCGGGCTGACGGCAGCCTAGTTCTGGTGGGCAATTTTGAGGTAGATGTGGAACAGCAGCAGCGGATTGGTCATCTATTCGGGCCGATGCCGGTGGAAATGAGAGACGATACCGCTTTCATGGACCGCATCCATGCTTATCTGCCGGGTTGGGATGTTCCTAAAATTAGCAATGACCTTCTCACTGACCATTTCGGGTTGGTAAGCGATTATCTTTCCGAGTGCTGGAGCCATCTGCGCGATCAGAGCCGGGTGTCGCTACTGCAGAACCGCGTCTGGTATGGCGGCGCACTAAGTGGAAGGGATACCACCGCCGTAAATAAAACGGTCAGTGGATTGTTAAAGCTCCTGTATCCTGCTACAGACTCAGAGATACCGAATGAAGATATGGAATGGGCAGTACGAATAGCATTGGAAGCCCGTCGAAGAGTGAAGGAACAGCAAAAGCGCATCGGAGCGGCCGAGTTTCGCAACACCCATTTTAGTTATGTCCTAGGTCAGGAAGGGGTAGAAAAGTTTGTATCTACTCCTGAATTACATAGTGAGAACAGCATCGGCAGTGATCCGCTGGAGCCAGGGCAGGTATGGACGATTAGTCCCGGAGATATTGATGAACATCCCGGGCTTTACCGAATTGAAATTAATGAAGGACCCGGGTCCGGAGTGAAAATCCTGAATAAGCCAGTACCTGCGGCATTTAGGGAAAGTATAGGGTATGCCGAACAGAATCTATATACCAGGTCTATACAACTAGTCGGTGATAAAGACCCTCGGCATCATGAGTTCAATGTGCAACTGCGAGCCTTTGATGCTTCTAAGTCGGGGGCAAAACTGGGTGTAGCGGGACTAATAGCTCTCTGCACCGCTATATTGAATAAGAGTGTTCGCGGCGGTCTGATTATTATAGGTGAAATTAATCTGGGAGGCTCCATTGAACCAGTTCATAATCCGATATCCATTACAGAAATTGCC
>JAQVWS010000012.1 GCA_028709585.1 Syntrophomonas sp.
CCTACGGGGTTGTTTATGTTCACGTTTGCAGCATGGGCTGCTGTGACGCAAAGCCCCGCCCCTACGAAGGTTATTCTCGAATCGCGCCCCTACGGGGGTTATTAATCTCTGCGGCGCAGGGTGGGGAACAGTATTACATCCCTGATGGAAGATGAATCGGTCATCAGCATTATCAGCCGGTCTATTCCTATCCCAAGTCCGCCGGCTGGCGGCATCCCATACTCCAGGGCATTTATGTAGTCTTCATCCATCATCTGGGCCTCCACATCTCCGCCCTCTCTTTTTTCCACCTGTTTCATAAATCTTTCCCGCTGATCCAGAGGGTCGTTGAGCTCGGAGAATGCATTGGCGATCTCCCGCTGCATGATAAATACCTCAAAGCGGTCCGTAAATTCAGGGTTGGCAGCGTTGCGTTTGGCCAGCGGAGAGATCTCCACCGGATGCCCGTAGACGAAGGTAGGCTGGATCAGCTTGTCCTCCACGTACTCCTCAAAAACTTCATTTATTATCTCTCCCCGGGATTCGGTGCCTTTTATTGTGAGGCCCAATTGCCGGGCGGCCTGCCGGGCTTCATCATCCTCTTTAATCACCTTGAAGTCCAATCCGGTATGTTCTTTTATAATGTCCAGCATTGTTACGCGCCGCCAGGGGGGGGTAAAATCCAGCTGCTGCCCTTCAAATTCCGCGATCATGGTTCCATTGGTTTTTAGCATTACTGAGGATACCAGATCTTCAGTGAGTTCCATCATTACCTCAAAGTCAGCATAGGCCTGGTAGATTTCCAGCATGGTGAACTCCGGGTTATGCCGGGTGGAAATCCCTTCATTTCTAAAACTGCGGTTAATCTCATAGACCTTTTCCATCCCGCCCACTATCAGCCTTTTAAGATAGAGCTCAGGTGCTACGCGCAGAAAGAGACTCATATCCAGGGCATTATGGTGGGTTATAAAAGGCCGGGCCGTGGCGCCCCCCGCAATAGGATGCATCATGGGAGTCTCTACTTCAAGAAAATCTTTGCCATCCAGATATTGGCGCATCTCTTTGATGATCTGGCTGCGCTTGACAAATACCTCTCTTACCGCCGGATTGACTATTAAGTCAACATAGCGCTGCCGGTAACGCATCTCCACATCTTTCAGGCCATGCCATTTCTCCGGCAAAGGATTAAGCGATTTGCTGAGATAGGTCAGATCATGGACATGAACACTGATTTCTCCCTTCTGAGTGCGAAATACAAAACCTTCGATTCCCAAAATATCACCGATGTCCAGCTTCTTAAAGAGTTCGTATTTTTCTTCGCCTATATCATCTTTGCGAACATAAAGCTGTATCTCTCCGGATAAGTCCTGCAGATTAGCAAAGCCGGCCTTACCATGCCTACGTTTGGACATAATGCGCCCGGCAATCCTGACTGTTTCGCCTTCCAGCTGCTCAAAATCCGCATGAATCTTGCCAGCGGTACAGTCCCTCTCAAATCTGCTGCCAAAGGGGTCAATGCCCATATCTCGAAGCTCACCCAGTTTATCCAGGCGAACCTGCTTCAGATCATTAATGTTTAATTCTTGTTCTGACATCTTCACGCTTCCTTAATTGAAATTATTTTTCTACCTTCACGATCTTATATTTTATAATACCTGCTGGAGCTTCCACCGAAACTACAGTTTTAACGGTCTTGCCCATGATGGCCTTACCAACCGGTGATTCATCGGATATTTTGCCGTCTTTCAATTTTGACTCCACGGAGGAAACCAGGGTTACATTTACCTCCCGTCCCGATTTCATTTCTTTTAGCTTTACCCGCGAACCCAAAGAAACCACATCGGTACGAATATCCGCTTCTTCCATTAAACGCGCCTTCTTAAGGGTCTGTTCCAGAGTAAATATCCGGCCCTCAATAAAGGCCTGTTCATTTTTGGCATCTTCATATTCTGAGTTTTCGGTAATGTCACCAAAGGCAATGGCCTGCTTGATTCGCTCGGCAACCTCCTCGCGGCGCGAGGATTTCAGAACTTCCAGTTCCGTTTCCAGCTTATGAAGACCCTCTTTGGTTAGAATAATCTCTCGTTCTTCACGCTCCGCCATTATATCTCTCCTAACTTAAATGTCCTGCTAAACCCACCGCAATGGTGTTCTGCAGGCAAAAAACACAAAATGCTAACTTTGTTAGTTAGCAATATACTGTTCATAATGACATAAATTATAAGGTCCTCACACCCCATTGTCAAGAAATGGCTCCCATAAGCCTATGTCATCACCAACTGCAATCAACTCCTGCTGACCATCTTCTTCATCCGAGTTCAATTTTCCTTCCTTCCTCAGCAGACAGGTTTCCAAAATCGGAGCCAGGGTATTCATTTTTGGATTAAGCCCGGCCCTAATCAATACTTGCTCCAATTCTGGTGCCAGGCCGCTGCTGTCATCATCGAGCCTTATGGCGAATACTTCCGGGGAAGCGACAGCCAGACTGCGGGAGCCAGGCTCAAAAGACACTATCAGGTCGCCTGGGCCCCAATTCTGCGGTTTTATAAAGCTGTTACTGACTGCCAGACCCTTATCATATAATAAGCGGTAAAACGTTGTTTCATTCGCGACCGGATGATAATTTTGCACGGATACGGGAATATGGTAGCGGCTTATATTGTTTAAAAGGGGAAATAAATCGGGTATATCACCTACCAGAACCAGCTTTTTAATATCCTGGGAGGCAATGGCTTTTTCAATTAGGATAGCTGCCAGAGCACTGATAAAGTGATCTCCAAAAACCACCGGCAGGTTATGCTGCTGAGATAGGAACAAGCTTTTCAATCTCCGATCCACACCCATGCGCGGGATCTCATAGTCTTTTAAAATGGCTTCGGTCTTTTCAATCATCAGTCCACGGTTATTGGGATTTAGAATGGTCCAATTACCCTCTCCCAAGGGCAGCCGGACATTACAGCCTTTCAGCCCCAGCCTGCCGAAGTGAATCAGCTGTTTAACCCGGGGAGAATAAAAAACCGGGGCCAGCCAGTCTAAAAAAGATTTGCGATTAGCTAAACCCCCCCGGTTATTTTCCTGCATATTAAAAAAAGCAAAATCAAAGTCAAGCACTGGATCTCCCCAAATCAGTTACTCCTGGCTTCAGGTTTAACTCCTTTAACATAGCATAATAATCCTGAGGTTGAATCTGGTCCATAGGTTTGCCCATTAAACTAACCATCAGGGCTTCAATTACATTAGTGCCAAAGGAGCGTCCGCCCATGTCCGGGGTAGTGGTAATGACTTTTATAACGCCCCTGTCCCGGAGCAGTTTCAGGTCTTCCTGGGTAGTGGTATTGGTCACTATTATCTTGCCATCCAGATTAGCCGGCAGGTAGCGGCGAATATATATAAAATCTCCCGCTATCACGTCTGCATTATAATAGTATTTCGAGTATTTAGGAATTATAACCTCCTGTTTTTTTCCGGTTGGATATAGCATGTCAAAAGGGAGTCTGACCACAATTGGAGCTATCAGGCTGCCCACTATGTGCAAAGCCTTCAGAGAACGCATAGGTATCGGTACTCCTATCGTATAAATCAGGTCGCCCACCGTTAAGCGAGCCCCAACTTCCTCAAAAGCCTCCGCCATTCCGAAACGGTCTATACCGCACACCATTAGCACCTGCTTGCCCCTAAGGTCATATATGCCATCTTTTTGTATGTCCAGAATGCATTTCCGCTCCAGGGTGTTTTTAAGGCCGCTGCCATCCACCATGGGTGTCTTCCTGGCTTCGGCTATTAGTCTTCTGGCATCCTTTATCATATAGCGCTTGCCGCCCAATTGGACATAAAGGTCGATCCCCCCCATGCCGAAGGCATCTATTTTCCCATCCAGCTCTCTTATTAACTGTATCGCCTTATCCCAATCCCCGTCGGTTCCGATTCTTTCAATGCGAAAACTTTCACCCATAAAATCAGTTTCAAAAGCATGATCCCTTTTAGAAGATCCCAAACTGACGCTTACTATACGTTTCAAGGCATAGCCTCCTTTTGCTGGGATATTGAAATATTTTTTATTAAAATATGTAGTTTAGTTTAAGCCTCATGAAGAAGCTGAGCAAACTAACCCTAATCCTCTCTAGCGCGCGGATTTAATGGAACGCAGTATTTTTCGGATTTTCTGAGGGTCTACCCATTTATCTTCGGTAATGGGCGATGTGCCGATCTCAACCGAGATTACTTCTGCATCCAGCATCCCTTCAATCAGTTTGACGCGTTCATCTGAACCCAAACATATTACCACCTCATACTGGCGTATCCGGGCCAGAATATCCATGCTTTCATTCAGCAGCTCCTTGCCGGAATAACGATTTACAAAGTCCAGCCTTTCCTGCTCCGTCATTAATAATATGAAATCCACACCTTCCTTTTTCAGTATCTCATGAATTTCATTTTTGTTAATTACTGGAAAACCAATACATGCTAAAGTCTGCCCCTTGCGCAGCTCACCTATACCTTCTAAACGGGAAATAAAGGTACGATCTATAGCCAAACGCTCTGCTACTTCCTGCTGAGACATCCCTCGTGAGCGCATTTCCAAGATCTTTTTCAGACTGGTTTCGATTCTCTGCCAGCTTATTATCTTATCCTGAACGCGAATAAAATCCATTTATTTCCTCCTTGCGCACAATGTTGTATACATGGTAACAAAATTATAGCACTGCCCTAAGGACAATGCTAGTTATTCCCGTATATTGATTGAGATGGGACAAGGGGACAGGTACCTGTCCCCTTGTCCCACCCCCTTGTCCCACTATGTTCTCATTATTGCCAGCATTTCGGCTCTGGTACTGGCCTGATTGATCTGGACTCTGATTTTGGCAGCGCCCGGTATTCCTTTCAGATACCAGGAGATGTGTTTGCGCATCTCCCGCACAGCTACACCCTCGCCTTTGAATTTTATAGCTAGCTCCAGGTGTTCCCGGGCAGTTTCGATTCGCTCCGCAAAGGTAGGGGGAGGAAGAACCGTACCGGTGGCTAAAATCTCGGCTGCTTCCCTGAATAAAAAAGGATTGCCCAAAGCGCCTCGTCCGATCATTACTGCATCACAGCTGGTCTCCCTGATCATTCGCAGGGCGTCCGCACCGCTATTAATATCACCGTTGCCTATGAGCGGAATCTTTAGTATTTTTTTTACTTCTCTAATCATATCCCAATCTGAATGGCCGGAAAAAAACTGCATCCGGCTGCGGGGATGCAGAGTAATAGCCTGAGCGCCTTCCTCCTGGGCGACCAGAGCCAGCTCCAGGCAGGCTGTATGCCCGTCATCCCAGCCGGTGCGCATCTTTACGGTGACCGGAATTCTGACTGCTTCCGCCACCCGGCGGATAATCTGCCGGCATCGAGGTATATCAAGCATCAAAGCTGCCCCTTCCCCGTTCTTAATAATCTTAGGGGTTGGACAGCCCATGTTGATATCTATAATATCTGCACCCATTTTCTCCAGACATACCGCTGCCTGGGCCATGCTTTCCGGTTTGGAGCCAAATATCTGAAAGGCTATGGGCCGCTTTTCTGCAGTAGTGTCCGCAATATGCAGGGTTCGGGCCTGACCGAATACCAGCCCCATATCACTTATCATTTCAGTGAATACCAGTCCACAGCCGAAGGATTTGGCAATCATCCGAAAAGCCCGGTCGCTGACCCCTGCCATAGGCGCCGCAATCACCTGATTGGTGATCTCTACATCGCCGATTAAAAACATCTCTACCCCCGGTTCATTTCATATATCATTCTTAATCCATCCAGGGTAAGGAATTCGTCAACAATATCTATTTGCGATGTTTCCCGGGCAATGATTGACGCCAGTCCTCCAGTAGCAATGACCTTGACCGATCCCTCAATCTCCTTTTTCATGCGCCCAATAATTCCCTCAACCTGACCTACAAATCCATACATAATTCCTATCTGCATACTCATAACGGTATTTTTGCCAATTAATGTTTTGGGGATGGTTAATTCAACCCGGGGTAATTTTGAAGCCTTGTTTACCAAAGCTTCGGTGGATATTCTTATTCCCGGCGCAATAGCCCCGCCCAAATACTCTCCGGTTTCATTTACCACACAGAAGGTTGTAGCCGTACCAAAGTCAACAATTATCAAAGGACCGCCATATTTCTGGTAAGCCCCCACCGCATTTACCACCCGGTCAGCTCCTACCTCCCGGGGATTGTCGTATTTGATTGCCAGTCCGGTCTTTATGCCTGGCCCCACCACAAGGGGCTTGCAGAAGAAATAGTGCTGACTCATAAATTCCAATTCCATCATCAAGGAAGGCACTACCGATGATATGATCACGGCAGTAATATCTTGCATATTAATACGGTGATAGCGGAAAAGTGAATCCAATAATATGCCATATTCATCTGAGGTACGCAGGGTATCAGTTCTTAGCCTCCAATGAGTCACCAGTTTGCTGTGGTCAAAGACTCCTACTACCATATTGGTATTGCCAACATCAAAAACCAATACCATTATTTTTCTCCTCCCTGCTTAGCAATCATCTATGTTAATCAGCATCTACAATGTTGAAACTAATATCCAGGCTGGCTGCAGCATGGGTTAGAGCACCCATGGAGATAAAATCCACCCCGGTTTTAGCTACTTCAATCAAATTGCTTTCATTAATGCCGCCGGAAGCCTCAAGGATAGCCCTTCCGTTCACGATATTGACCGCTTCGGTCATCTGGGCAACATCCATATTATCCAGCATAATAATATCGGCATGAGATTCCAGGGCTTCCTGTAATTGTTCCATGGTTGTTACTTCTACTTCAATTTTTATGGTATGGGGAACCTTTTGCCGGACGGTACAAACTGCTTTTTGAATGCTGCCTACGGTTTTAATGTGGTTATCTTTTATGATTACCCCATCAAAGAGGCCAAAGCGGTGGTTGCGGGCTCCGCCTATTCCCACCGCGTATTTTTCCAATACTCTAAGCCCCGGAGTGGTTTTTCTGGTATCCAAAAGCTCAGCTTTGTTATATTTAATCATATCCGCCAAATTACGTGTTTTGCTGGCTATGCCCGATAGTCTCTGCATAAAGTTCAGCGCCAGTCGCTCCCCGGTAAGCAGGTTAACTGCCCTGCCCCGTACAACGGCGATCACATCGCCGGGCTCCAGCTCATCACCATCATTTTTAAACGATTCAAAACTGATCTCTGGCTCCAGATAAGCAAATACTGATTGGCTAACCTTTATTCCCGCTAAAATCCCCGGGCTTTTAGCTACGAATACACCGCGAGCCCTTTGTTCCGGCGGAACCAGGCTGCGGGTGGTAATATCCCCATACCCTACATCTTCTTCCAGGGCTCTCTTTATTAAATCATTAAGTCCCAGGTAATCCATGCCATACCTCCGCTAGATATTATAAGGGGCAGGAAGCATGGGGAGCTTCCCCATGCTTCCATGTTTAATCCGAACTGCCCCTTTTTTAGCAATTTACAAAACTCATATGTTTTATCCATCGAATATCATCCCGCTGAGGATAGTCGGAACGGAAATGACCTCCCCGGCTCTCTTTGCGCCATAAGGCAGCCTGAACTACTATGCGGGCCACAGTTAACATATTGACCATTTCCCAGTATGCCAGCGGCTTTTGATCCTGAATCAGATTATTGGACAGCTGCTCTATTTTCTGGCTGGCCTGTTTAAGTCCGTTTTCTTCTCTGATAATGCCTACCTTATCCCACATGACCCTCTGTAATTCCTGCCTGGCTTCCGCGGGAGTTATCCCCTGCTCCTGCGGTTTATGTACCCAATTGTAATCATAGTCCTGATATATCTCTTCTTTTTTCACCTGCCGGCGGTACAATATTTCATGGGCATTGTCAACAATACGCTGGCCAAATACTATTCCCTCTAAAAGCGAATTACTGGCCAGACGGTTGGCACCGTGGACACCCGTGCAGGCTGCCTCACCACAGGCATATAGTCCGGAAATACCGGTTTCTCCCCAGGTATTGGTTTTAATACCTCCCATGGTATAATGCTGCCCCGGTGATACTGGCACCATCTCTTTCTCAAAATCAATGCCATACTGTAAACAGGAACGATATATGTTGGGGAAACGAGTTTTAGCTCCCGGAATCCTTATCATGTCCAAATAAACAAAATCACTGCCGGCAGCAGTTGTTTCGCTTAATATAGCCCTGGATACCACATCCCGGGGCGCTAGTTCCAGGGATGAATGGTACTTGTGCATAAATCGTTCCCCGTTGGTATTAAAGAGCTGCCCGCCCTCGCCGCGTACTGATTCCGATATCAAGGGACGCTGAGCGTCGCGGGTATAAAGAACGGTGGGATGAAACTGAATAAATTCCAGGTCGGCAAGTTCACAGCCTGCCCGGAAGCAGGCGGCCATACCGTCTGCGGTTGCTATATCAGGATTGGTTGTATTGTAATATAGCTGACCCGCACCCCCCGTAGCTATAACAGTGGCCCGGGCGATGTAAACGGTTTTTTGTCCGCTAACGGCGTCATATACCAGTGCCCCATAGCAATCCCGGCGCTCATTGTTACCCAGCAGATCAATCAGGAAATTGTGTTCTTTCATGATTATATTGTTCTTGCCTGCGCAGCTCTCGACCAGGGCAACCCTTATGGCCTCACCGGTAGCATCGGCTGCATGCAGGACACGGGCACGACCGTGGGCACCTTCCCGGGTATAGGATATATTGCCGTCTTTCATGTCAAATGAGGTTCCGGCCTCAATAAGCTCCCGGACCCGATCCGGCCCCTCCCGAACCATAACATCCACCGCTTCAGGATCACAAAGCCCGGCGCCGGCTTCCAGGGTATCTTCCAGATGCAGGAAGGGCGAATCCTCTTCATGGACTGCAGCGGCAATCCCTCCCTGGGCCAGGCCGGTATTCGATTCCTTCAATGTCTTCTTGGTCAGAACCACTACCTGCCCGTAAGCAGACGCCTTTAAGGCGGTAAATAGACCTGCAATACCACTGCCGATGACGAGAAAATCAGTATAGAACAGGGGGAGGTCTTTCTCCAGCTGCCCAATATATCTCGTCGTTATCATGTCCCACCTTCTTTCCAGAGTCTCTGTTATTAAGCTCGTTTATTGATGTTTTACTATTCGTACTTGCCGATACAGGTTTTTTTAATCCCGTTGTTTTCATCCACAAAAACCAGGGTAGGCTGATGGGACTGACATTCTTCATCGCTTAAAATAGTATAAGTCAAGATAATTACAATATCTCCGCGAACTGCCTGACGGGCAGCTGCGCCGTTCAGACAGATGATTCCTGAGCCAGCCTGGCCTTCGATTGCATAAGTTTCAAAACGCGCACCGTTATTATTATTGACTATGGTTACCTTTTCATTGGCAACAATATTGGCCGCATCCATAATGTTTTTATCAATGGTAATACTGCCCACATAGTTAAGATCAGCCTCGGTAACTACGGCGCGGTGAATTTTGGATTTAAGCATATAACGAAACACTAATTTACACCTCCACTAATAGATTATCAATTAATCTGGTTGTGCCAAACTTAACCGCCAGGGCAATTAAGACCTGTCCTTTGATCACATCCAATTCAGACAGATCCGCGGCATCATAAATCTCCGCGTAATCAATGTTGGCGTCCGGGCTGGTTTTAATCGTATCTGTAAGCAGGGCTTTTACCCGGTCCACATTTCTTTCCCCTGACTTTATAAGCTCGCGGGCAGCCTGGAGAGACTTGCTCAAAACCAGGGCCTGCTTTCTCTTGTCGGCATCGAGATAGACGTTGCGGGAACTGAGCGCCAGGCCGTCTTCCTCCCTGACAATAGGAACTCTGACTATGCTGAGAGGGAAGTTGAGCTCCCGTACTATTTTCTCGATTATCATCACCTGTTGGGCATCTTTTTGTCCGAAAAATGCCTTATCCGGTAAGCATATATTAAACAGCTTGCTTACCACGGTAGTTACGCCCCGGAAATGAGTGGGACGTGACTTGGCGCAGAGTTTCGAGCTTATTTCCCCCAAAACCTCCACGAAGCTGTTATAGCCAGTCGGATACATTTCTTTAATGGATGGCGCAAATACAGCATCGGCCCGCTCCTGCTCCAGAACCTGACTATCCTTGGTCAAGTCCCGCGGATAATCCTCAAAATCCTCCCCCACTCCAAACTGGATGGGGTTTACAAATATCGATACCACTACTATATCACAGGCTTGCCGGGCTGCCCTGACCAGCGCTAAATGACCCTGGTGCAGGTATCCCATAGTGGGCACCAAACCAATAGTTTTGCCTTCACGTTTCTGCGCTTTACACCACTCTTGTATTTCCGCAATATTTGTAAATATCTGCATCATTTAGCCTCTTTCAATTTAATATAGTTTTTCCAATATATCATCACTGATGGTGTAGCCGTGCTCTTCACCCGGGAATGTTCCGGCTTCAACTTCACTTTTATATGCTTTTAAAGCTTCCATAATAAGTGGTTCCAGATTGGCAAACTTTTTAACAAATTTGGGTATGTGTCCTTTGAACATGCCCAGCATATCATTTATAACCAATACCTGCCCGTCACAGTACTTGCCTGCTCCAATGCCAATAGTTGGGATTGACAGTGATTCCGTGATCTTTTGGGCCAGGGCACCGGGAACTCCCTCCAGGGTAATGGCGAACACTCCCGCCTCTTCCAAAAGCTTGGCATCCCGGATAAGCTTTTGCGCAGTTTCCAGATCCTTCCCCTGTACTCTAAAACCGCCGAATTGGTTCACCGACTGGGGGGTAAGCCCAATGTGAGCTACCACTGGTATCTCAGCGGCCAGAATAGCCTTAACTACCGGAATGCGCTCTACGCCGCCTTCCAGTTTCACTGCCTGGGCTCCGCCTTCCTGAATCAGCCGTCCCGCATTGCGTACCGCTTCTTCCACTGATACATGGTAGGACAGAAAAGGCATGTCCCCTACCACCATGGCATGTTGGGTGCCCCGTACCACTGCTCGGGTATGGTGAACCATATCATCCATAGTTACTGCCAGGGTGTTTTCATACCCCAAAGAAACCATCCCCAGAGAATCACCCACCAGAATCATATCGATCCCGGCCTCATCAACCATGGCCGCCATTGAATAGTCATAGGAGGTCAGCATGGTGATCTTCTCGTTTTTTATTTTTTTGCCTCTTATAGTTGCAGTAGATATTCTAGTCATAATTCACAACTCCTTTTCCGCGCGCAGCAACGAAAGCCAATTCCCGGCTAAAAACCTGCTGAAACTCTTCCATGGTCGGCTGGTCAATTGTGCCTTTCTCACGCGCAATAGGAGCGGTATATATGCCCAGCAAGGTATACAGCTTCACCAGTTCGGGAGCCATCTCTTCCATGCAATCCAAATGTTTTAATACGGTAGATACATCTCCGCGGGCAATAGGCCCGGTTAGGGCATTAGGAATCCCTATATTTTCGACGTTATTTACTGTTCCGCGTACCAAAGGCAGCAAAGCCCGGGCTGCCATACTGGGGGGCACGCCCGTAGATTTAAGCAGTTTCATGCCCAGATCCAAAACCGTAACCAGATAGTTGGAAACTACACACGCACCAGCATGGTAGAGGGCTTTAGCATTTCTGTCGATGAAGAAATATTCTCCGCCCAGAGTTTCGACTATACAAACCGCCACATTATAAGCTGCCTTATCCCCTTCAATACTGAATACCGAACCGGGCAGGTTTTTTATTGCCCCGTCCAGGTCGGCAAAGGATTGCAAAGGATGAACCGACAGCACATATGCGCCAGATTCCTTAGCTCTATCTAAAATCTCCGATGATAATGCGCCACTCACATGAACAATCGCTTGTCCCTGGCGAAAGGCATGGCAATCCGCTAACAAATCCACAATTCCTTGAATTGCGGTGTCATTTGATGTAATAAACAATATATCGGCTGAGTGAGCAACGTCTTGGGGATCAACATATTCAGTGCATCCGATCCGTTCCACCAATTGCCGTGTAGATTCGGATCTAATATCATAAACACCCGTAATCTCATAGCCTTTTGCACTTAGAACTACCCCTAAAGCCGTCCCTACTACTCCCGCTCCGATAATACCTATTTTCTTGCTCATGATAACCTCCTTAATACGAGCCAAAAAAAGACCTCGATCCTGTCAGAAAATAACCGTCTTGTTCTAAAGAGATACAAGCGGCTTCCCTCTCAGGAATACCGGCGGGGGAATCTGCTTCATAATTTTATTATGCCTTTGCCCTCAAAACGGGCTCTTGCTCTGGTCAACACCTCCTCGATTTTGGTTCCGTCAGGCAACCCTAGACCCGGGTTGATCTCCGCCAACGGAATCAGTACAAACAAACGCTCCGCAAAATATGGGTGGGGAACCTTCAGTTCCTCCAGGTCGATTGTCTCCTCTCCGTAAAGGAGAACATCCAAATCTATAGTCCGGGGACTCCACTTACCGTTTCTCTGGCGTCCCAATTTAATTTCAATGTTTTGCAAGTCATGGAGCAGATCTATAGCCGATAGCTCTGTCTCAATCTCAATGACCTGGTTTATAAAATCATCCTGGTCAGTTCTGCCCCAGGGGGCTGTTTTATATAGTGATGACAATTTATTTATTTTAACACCCTTAATCTCTGCCATGAGTTTCAGGGCTTTATGGATATTTTCCGATTTGTTGCCCACATTTGAGCCTAGTCCAATGTATACTTTATTTTTCAAACTGTATTCACCCACTAAATTAACATAAAGCTATTTTAAGAGCAAGTATTTATTTTTGAAATCGCTTGATTTTTACCGCAAAATAGTCAAATTCACCTTCAACTGGCGGTTCCGGTTTGAAAACTGTTACTTCCACACTATCCATTTGCGGGAAGGTTTTTAATAAAACCCCGGCTATTTCCTCCGCCAAAGTTTCAATCAACGCAAAGCTCTCCACCTCTACTATCTTTTCCACCAGATGATAAACCTGGTCATAGTCGATGGTGCTCTGTAAGTCATCTTGCCGAGCCGCATTCTTTAAATCCAGAAACATTTCCAGATCCACTTTAAAAACCTGCGGAGTAATTTTCTCCTGGGCCATTACTCCATGACAACCTCGAAAGGTCATGCCCCGAGCGATTATACTATCCATTTTCCCGCCTCACTGCATCCGTCATCCTGGCTACCCGGACACTCTCCCGGACGTCATGTACCCGAATAATATCAGCCCCATTCATTATAGCTATGGCAGCCACCGCCAGACTGCCTTCGAGGCGTTGATCCAGTTCCAGGTTTAACGTGCTGCCAATGAATTTTTTCCGCGATGCGCCTATCAATATAGGTTTGCCCAGATTTTTAAACTCCTGGAGGCGCTTAAGTAATAATCTATTCTGGCCTTCATTCTTGCCGAACCCTAAGCCCGGGTCAATAATAATCCGGTCTTCATCAAGCCCTGCAGCAACCGCCCTGGTTATTGAGCGCTCCAGATCCCGAATAATGTCGGCGATCAGATTTATATATCCCTCACCCGGGTTTAACTGCAAACGATTATGCATTATAACTACCGGCGCTTGCCATTGGATAATAACATCCAATAACTCAGGGTCCATTGCCAAGCTGCCAATGTCATTAATTAAATGGGCTCCCAATGCCAATGTTTCTTGTGCTACCCGGGCGCGGAAGGTATCCACCGAAATGATTATACCTTGCGCGGCCAGTTCCTTTACTATCGGAAGAACCCGATGCAATTCCTCCTGTTCATCGGCTATAACCCCGCCGGGACGGGACGACGCCCCTCCCACATCAATAATATCCGCTCCATCGCTCACCATTTGCAGAGCATGCTCAATGGCATCCCTATGGTTAAAAAAACGCCCTCCATCCGAAAAAGAATCAGGAGTGACGTTTAATATACCCATAATCAAGGTTTTTTTTCCCAATTCCATACTACGGCTATGAGCAAGCCGAAAAACTCTGTCAAACTCCTTTGCTGCAGATAAAGGGGTATTGCTAGTATTCAAAAGTGGTAACACCCATCTCTTTTATCTCCCGTTTAGGACATTCCAAGCGTTGCTCACATTGGCTGCAAACCCGGGACAGATTGTCAGCCCGGTGCAATCTTTCTCCCAGGAAGCTCATTTGTTCACTTATATTGCGATGATCGTATATGGCCTTGGTAATAATGTCTATTTCGTTGTCATTGAAAAAAGCTCGGGGCAAGAGATCACGGGCTAATCTGGCTCCATAAGCGGCGTGATCAACGCCCTCCTGAATCTCTTTCCATTTACCTATGTCATGCAGCAATCCGGCCGCATAGATTACCTCCTTGGCTGCTAATCTGCCGGTCAGTCCATATTCTTTAACAAAATAGCTCAGGTCATTATGTTCCAGGACTAAAATATAGACAATGCGTGCCACATCAATATGATGGGGTAGCCCGTGTCGGCAGTATTTGAGTCCCATTTCTTCGTCGGTGTTGCGTCTGATATACTCACTGTAAATGTCATCTTTTAATATTAGGTCTATCCTTTTCAAATGCCTCACCCCCGTTAATTATTCCCCTGCTAATTATATTAGCTATTAACGGTAAAAATCCTGCCCTAATTGCCCAATATTATTTTTACATTTCACTTTTTTCGTCAGGCTCTTCACTATTTCCGTCAGGCTCTGCCTTTTCGTTTTCAACTGTTGCGGCCTGACCGGACATGATCATTTCAAATTCATCTGCTTCCAAGGTTTCCTTTTCTATGAGCCTGGCGGCCACCTGATGCAAGCGCTCCATATGTTCTTCTAAAATGCTCTCCGCTTTGCGGTAGCTGTTCTCCATAAACTGGCTGGCTTCTTTGTCAATTGCATAGGCTATAGCATCAGAATAGTTCTTGTCGCGGTTAATGTCCCGCCCCAAAAATACCTCTTCGCTCTTATGCCCATAGGTGAGTGGTCCCAGTTCATCGCTCATCCCGTATTCGGTTATCATCTTTCTCAGAATATTGCTGGCCCTTTCCAGGTCGTTCTGGGCTCCGGTGCTTATGTCCTTCAGCACCATGGCTTCGGCTACCCGTCCTCCCAGCATGGTGGTTACTTCGTCCAGCATATAGGATCGGGTTATATAATTGCGATCCTCTTCCGGCAGCAGCAAGGTGTAGCCGCCTGCTCTGCCCCGGGGAATAATCGATATTTTATGCAGTTTATCCGTATTGGGAAGGCTATATGCTACTATGGCATGACCTGCCTCGTGGTAGGCCACCAGCTTCTTTTCTTTATCGGAAATCACCCGGGCTTTTTTCTGAGGCCCGGCAATAACCCGTTCTATAGATTCCTCCAGTTCCGGCATACCTATGATTTCTTTATCGCGACGCGCTGACAGGAGCGCCGCCTCATTGACCATATTAGCCAAATCTGCACCGGTAAAACCAGGCGTGCGTTTGGCAAGTATCTCCAGGTTTACATCCTCGCTCATGGGTTTTTCCCTGATATGGACTTTTAATATTGCTTCCCGGCCTTTTACATCGGGACGGTCAATAAGGATATGGCGGTCAAACCGTCCTGGTCTTAGGAGCGCGGGATCTAAAATGTCTGGCCGGTTGGTAGAGGCCATTACAATAATGCCTTCATTGGCGCTGAATCCATCCATTTCTACCAGCAGCTGGTTTAAGGTCTGCTCTCTTTCATCATGGCCGCCTCCCAGCCCGGCTCCACGATGACGTCCCACCGCGTCAATCTCGTCAATAAAGACTATACAGGGGGCATTTTTCTTGGCATTTTCAAAAAGGTCTCTGACCCTGGCTGCCCCGACTCCTACAAACATCTCCACAAAGTCAGAGCCGCTGATGGAGAAAAACGGAACCTTAGCCTCACCGGCTACCGCTTTGGCCATCAAGGTTTTGCCTGTCCCCGGAGCACCATAAAGCAGCACGCCCCGTGGTATCTTGGCCCCAATTTTGGTAAATTTTTGCGGGGTTTTGAGAAACTCCACCACTTCAGCCATTTCCTCTTTGGCTTCTTCAGCCCCGGCAACGTCCGCAAAGGTAGTTTTTATGTCTTCTCCAGTGGCCAGACGGGCCTTGCTCTTGCCGAACTGCATCACCTTATTGCCGCCGCCCTGGGTCTGGTTCATGATAAATATCAATACTACGATAAGTATAAGAATCGGGAAAAGGGTAGTTAACAGCCCTACCCACCATGCGGGCGGAGGTACTGGCTTGGTATCCACCTCTACATTTTTATCCTGCATGAACTTGATAATATCGCTCTCTTTAGGTGCAGATGTAGTGATCTGGGCGCCGTTTTTTAATTCAGCGGTAATCTCATACACCAAATCATCCACAACTACATTGGCTTTTTTGACCTGATCTTGCTGTACATTAGCGTAAAATTGCGAATAAGTAAGCGCCTGTGCGGCCGTCTCCGGTGTAGATGTAAGCTTCATTGCAAACAAAGCCAGCATTACAATAAGAACATATATAGAAATATTCTTTAAAGTTCTATCCAATAAAATTCCTCCTCTGCGTCCTTAAGGCATAAAAAGCGCTAAAAACAGCGATAATTTCTGGTATATTGTAGCACATGGACAATTGCTTTTCAATTAATGTACATGCGCGGAAAGAATTAATAGTATTATAAATTCCTATATTAATCTGATTCCTGTCTTCTGATCACTAAAATATTACGCGTGGAACTGTTTATCTCTGCTGTACGGGAGATACCAAACCCCAGTACTGCCAGAATCTCATGATCTTCCCCGGCCACAAGGGCGGCCCGGTCTCTTTCATAATACGGTATCTTTAGCTCTATAAAATATTTTTTTAATTTCTTACTGATGCTCATCCCCTGGGGACGGAATATATCACCCGGCTCACGGGAGCGCAGATAAATATTGGCCGGCAACCGATGGTAATCCAGACCAATATCGCCGTCAAGAGGATAATATTCTTCCCGCTTGACCAGTAAAAACTGATAAGCTGCACCGGTCTCTGCTATTTTCAGCTCTCCCGGTACCACAACCTTATATTGAAAACTTGTAGTCTCTATGGGTTGGGTGGTAAATATCATTTTATCATAAGATTTGTTAACCTGGACTTTCTTTTTCAATTGCAGGGTGAGGGCCGAGCTTTTTTTACGGCTCAGCTCCAAGACCTTCTGCACATCGTCCAGGTTCCATTCCGATTCCCCGGTCAGTCGGGCGAAAGCCCGCAGAATAATCCTTCTCTGATAGCCACGGGGCAGAAGGAGCATAGCCCCATTATCAATAACCACTGTGTTCTCGTCCTCTTTCAGCACAGTATCAGGCCAAATCCGCCGGGTCTCCTCTTCCAGGGCTTCATTTTCATCCCGGGCGATCAAAGCTAACTGGTTTAGTTTACCCATGATTTGAGGGTTAAATTCCTTTTGCAGGTACGGAATCAGACCGTGACGAATACGGTTACGCAGGTATGCCTGATCATCATTGCTTTGATCCAGGCAATAATCAATCTCTCGGGCCTGTAAATAATTTACCAGTTCTGTCTTGTTGAAAGCCAAGAGAGGTCTTATCACTTTTCCGCTGCGGGGTTGGATGCCTCGCAGCCCTTTAATGCCGGAGCCTCTAAGCAGGTGCAAAAGTACGGTTTCCGCCATATCGTCCGCATGATGAGCGGTTGCGATAAGTTGGGCTCCGGTCAGCTCCTGCAATTCCTTGAAATACTGGTAGCGCGCGTTGCGGCCAGTATCTTCCAGAGTTGTTTTATTTGCCTGGGCCAGAGCGGTTACCGATACGCTGCGTGAATAACAGGTGATCCCCCAGGTTCTGCACTTTTCCATTACAAATGCTTCTTCTGCCCCGGCTTCCACTCTCAAGCCATGGTTTAAATGGGCTGCTATCACCTCAATCTGCAGGGCAGCCGCCAGAGTAAGCATAATGTGCAGCAAGGCCATGGAATCCGGTCCTCCGGATACGCCGACAATAACCTTTTGGCCAGGCTGAATCAAGCCGTTAGCATCTATATATTTCTTTACTTGGTTTGCCAGCATTTTGCTTCTCCATATTTTATCATTATTATTATGCTACCCAAGTTCCATGTAATAGTAAACCCCGGACTCGTTAAATTATAACCAATATAAAGCTTCCAGCAATGGGAAACAAGTCCCCGGCAAATAATGATAATCAGCATACCTTATGGTGTTAAACCACTTCTCATAATAAATAAAAAAGCCGGAAACTTTGGTATTTTACCAAAGCTCCCGGTACTTATCCGAGAAATAGCTTAGCGGCTGAGTAAATGCTTTAACGCAATTCCAGACTCATACAGATTACGGTCATGTCATCATTTGGTTTGCCCTGGCTGAGGCTTAATGCTTTATTAATAACTGTTTCCGCCACCACCTGGGGATCCTTTTCATTAAGGTCGGAAAAAAGCTGGCTTATCCACTCCTCCCCGCTATTACTCCGGGATGATTCCATCACCCCATCACTGACCATCAGAATCATATCATGGGGCAGCAAGGTTCTTCTCTCATTCACCAGTTCGACTTCATTTAGAATCCCTATGGGTAAAGAGTTGGAACTGATCATAGCCACCTTTTTGCCGCGCTTGATAAAGGAGGGGGAACTGGCAGTTTTAACGAAATCAACTTCACCGGTATAGAGGTCTATTAATACCATATCCAGAGTGGTAAATGTTTCGCTGGTTGAACGAAGCAAGAGCACCGAGTTAATAGTCTTGAGGGCTACATCTTTATTAAAGCCGCTGTTAAGAAGGTTCTCCAGCAGATTGACTGCGGTCTGGCTTTGATTGGAGGCCAATTCCCCCACTCCCATGCCGTCGCTTAAGACCAGCAGTTCCTTACCCTCGTCTAAGGTTGTTATAGTATAGCTGTCCCCGGATACATTCTCACGCGCTACCTGAGCAACCGCACTTTGCACATTATAAGCAAAGGCACGGGTAAGGGTAAACTCACAGGCACCCTGTCCTTTAAAGCGGGGGCACGTTTTCGAGCATACCTCCATCTTCTCGCCCATTATGGAAGAAATAGCCGGGGCAATACTCAAATCGCAGCCGGTTCCGTCTACACAAGAACCCGCTACCACCTCCAGCAGCAATTGTTTGCCGCTGGTGCGAATAGGCGTAATATCTTTCAGATTTATCCCCTGCCTCAAAGAGGCCTTAACAAGCACATCGCGAAGTTCAAAATCAACAACGGTATCTACTTCCACCTCTTCAGCCAGGTTTTTGACTACCTGACTTACCCCTTTTAATTGTCTGGCTACCAGTTCTCGAGATTCATCAATCTTGCCTGACCAATACTCGTTCATGCGCAGGTTATCAAACAGATAGTTTACTGTACTTATCAATTCCCGCCCGTGTATGCATTTACGTTTAAAGTCGCTGGGGCAATCTTCATAACTTACCTGCCCTTGCGCCTCTGCATTGGTGAAAATATCCAGCAAATAATGGGAGGTGTTGTAGTAATCCCGATCCCAGCAGCTATTATAGCGGGTGCACCCTTCGCAAAAGCCATGGGAAAGCTCATCGTAGAGATAATTTAAACAGGCTACCGATTGCGGTCTTGAGGTTTGATAAGATGGTGAGGTAAAGGTAGAACTCAGTTCATCAAAAACTTCTGCCAGATTCTGAATACGGTTTCCTACGCTGGCTTTGATACGATTATCGACTCTGCGCAACTGGTTAGCTTCTATCTGTTGGATTGTTCCTAATGATTCGACGGGCACTTTTTCTTTCAGCGATTCGGGCAGCACAAAAAACACCAGACTGGCCAGAGCGGTTTCCCAGACTCCCATCAGGGCAACTTGCTCCTCGGCTATAAACATAGATATAGCTAGATTACCTAACATAAATCCTATTATTACACCTAAACGCCCAAAGTTTCTAAAAACTCCGGCCAGCAAACCAGAGAAGGCATACATTCCCAGGCTCTGGGCGAAAATACTGGATGATATAGAAGGAATAATACCAGCCATTACTCCAACCATGGTCCCTCCGCTGCTGCCCCAGAGAAACGCAGCTATTAAGATGCCCAGTCGGCAGAATATGCTGCTTACTCCCAGACCAGCCACCTGTACATCGTTAAGCCCCATAATCAGCCCTATACCCAGAATTACGAAGGCTGCTGTTTCTTCAAATTTGAACTTGATGACAGCTTTACGGCTGGCAAAAACGTCGTTTATTATCATAAATATAAAAGTTAGAATCCCGGCCAGCATGGCTTCAAATATAATAATCATTTCCTGATAAAAATAAAAATGAGTAAGGAGAAGCATAATGCTCTTGCTCAAGAATATAACCGCCGTGGTCATAAACGGTAATCCCCACCACGATTTTTCGGCAGGGATCTTAACATAGGTCATTACCGCCATCAAAACCAGAATGCTCAGTATATTAAACCATAGCGCCGTTCCATCCAGAACTGTAACCAGTCCTAAGACGGAAAAAACCGCCGCAACAATAGTGCGATTCCGGTCTTGCCAGGCAAAGGCTGCTGCCAGAGCATATAAGAATGGTAGTAATTCTCCGAGAATAAAGGCCCGGGACATGATAAATGCTCCTGCTGCCAAGACCAAGTATTCAATTTTCAGCAGTTGCATAAGCCCATTTCTTATTTCTGTTTTGTCAACAGCCGGTAATTTTATTTCCGGCATTTTAAACCGGTATTTCTTTTTTCTTTGCCTCCCTGCCGGGGGGGTATGTTCAAGCGCCCTTTGAAAAGGATATATCTCCTGTCGTTCCAACAGCTTTCTCCCCCTTATCCATTTAAGTTTCATAATTATATCAGGAGCAGATGGCAAAACTTGTCACGAGCAGGGGAAGGTCTTATTTTCATTCCGACAAAATATTTTTTTAATACCGGGATATGATCATATTTTACTTTTGTTCAACAAGCTTCTGCTTGGACAGACGAATAAAAGCCATAAAAAAAGGACTTCTTTTATATCCAAAAGAAGTCCTTTTAAGATTTTGTTTATAATTATATGATTACTTTTTCAGATAAATCAGCCAATAAATCAATCCCACAAATATTGAACCGCCTACTATGTTACCCAGGGTAACGGGCAGAAGATTGGCGGAGAAGAAATGGGAGTAACTGAATATGTTGTCCATGGCTTCAGGTGCCATTTTGTTAGCAACGGCTGCTAATTCTGGTGCTCCATTAGCAATAGTGATACCCATGGGGATAAAGAACATGTTGGCAACACTATGTTCAAAGCCGCTGGAAACGAACCCCATTATGGGGAAGAAGATAGCAAAGATCTTGCCTACAATATCTTTGGCAGCAAAGGCCATCCAAACTGCCAGACAAACCAACCAGTTACAGCAAATGCCGCGCATAAAGGCCTGGGTAAAGGTAAGGGTCAATTTTCCCTTGGCGATGCCCATAGCTTTTACACCCATGGCCGTTATTGCGGTAGCGTCGCCCCAATAACCACCGAAGTAAATGATATAAACCAATAATATTGAGCCTACAAAGTTGGCACCAAAAACTACCACCCAGTTTGTAAGCAGTCCACCCCAGGTAGATTGACCGTTACAGCACGAAATAAAACAAGCCATGGCGTTGCCGGTAAACAGCTCTGAACCGGCGATAACTACCATCATCAGGCCGATTGAGAAGACAGCGCCAAAGAGGAACTGTCCGCCCGCAGTCCCCGCTGCTTCCATCGATCCAATCTTAGTTGCCAGGTTTGCTCCAAAGCCGATGTAACAACCGGCCAATATTCCCAGTAAAAACATTTTCCAAATCGGTAATGAACATTTTGCCTTGCCCCCGTTAGCAGCGGCTACAGCAATTTCTGCAGGGGTTAAAAAATTCATACTATAATCCACTCTCCTTTAGCATATACATTATTAAAATGCAGATTAGTTACTATAGCCCCCCTCTCCCAAAAAATAAGGCTCTTACATCGTTCAAGCCCCATATTATGGTTCTGTACTCAAGCAGGATCAACTATCTCCCCAAACTCGCATCATGCCTGAGCTATACCCTATATATTAAAAGACCAGCAATCAGGTTTTTGTCGCTCCATACATTTATATTGTACAACCTTAGACCCAGTGTTAGAATCATAATATACCAATTGCCATGATCTTCACAATCGTTCATTTTTGTTTATCAAGTATGAAATTCTACATTATTAAACAAATACCTGCTTAATTATATGTTTATTTTTAAGGAATTTTTTTGCATACATTATTTTATTAAAGGAGGTAGATTTCTCTCATGTCCCATGAATCAACCAAGTTTGACCTGGTCAGTCTGCTGCAAGAACTGGATGAAAGCCTGAATGATTATGAAAAGGGTTTTCCTCTGGAGGATTTTGCTAAAGGAGATTATCAGCAGCATCCTTTTGTTACCCTCTTAACCTGTTGTGATTCCCGGGTGTCTGCCAATATGTTAGGAGTTCCCTTCAATAGAGTTTTTTGCGTAGAGAACATCGGCAATCAGGTGAATAACAGCTCGGGCTCGGTTTTATACGGCCTACTGCATTTAAACACTCCCCTGATGATCGTTGCAGGGCATAGTGATTGCGGGGCCATAAAAGCTGCCACCTCTGACTTCACTGCTGAGCCGGCACCTCTGATTAATGAACTTACCACCGTGAAGAGTTCACTGGATCTAGGCTGCTCGGGTTTAAAGGCAGATTCGGTATCTCAGGCCCAGTTATCTGAGCTGAATGTTGATGTGCAAGTCGATTTGCTTTTGTCTAATCCTGATATTGCTCCCCGGATAGAAAATAGTTCTTTGCAGATTATCGGGGTTGTGGTAGATCTGCACAATATTTACGGCGGGGGCTATGGCAAGGTTTATACTGTAAATGTCAATGGCGAGAAAGATGCAGAAGCTATCAAAAAAATAACCACCATCGGCGGTTTCGCAGCTAAAGCCAAACGGCTGTCCTAGCAAGTAGGCAAGGGGACGGTTCTTCTGCCTGCAGGGTCATTTTTTTATATCATTATTATTAATGACTAGACAGGCACGTAAAATAAGTAAACCGGAATTTATCACGTTATAATGCGCGGCAATGAAAGGAAAGATATCTTATTGTAGGGGTGGGGCTCTGCTCCACCCGATGTGCATATAAATCAAGCAGGCAAAAGAACCGTCCCCGTGCCCGAGGTTTTTGGTTTTTACCTTACGGAGCCTACACTATCGATAGCAACTCCCATTGTTTCATCTTCAGCCTGTACTACCTTCTGACAGGCCTCATAAGCCCTTACTACATTTATTAAAGTTACCATTTCCTGAATTGCGTTGACATTTGATGATTCCAAATATCCCTGCAGCACTCCGGGATTCACGGCTTCAGTGTAAACCTGTCCCCGCGGGTCCATGTAACTGTCACCCTGTTTCTGCAAAAACCGTATATCAGCAAAATTAACTATTTTTAACCTGGCTAAGACCTGATTATCAACTAATATATTGCCATCTTTATCCACCGAAAACTCGCCCGCCAACTCAATGGGACTATCAGTGTCATCCATGACCGGATAACCCTGGTCATTGACCAGAATACCGGCATCATTTATTATAAAGGTTCCGTTGCGAGTAAAACGTTCCCCCTCCGGGGTCTCAATGACAAAATAGCCATCACTGCTAATAGCCAGATCGGTATAGTTCTCGGTAAGTTTTACACTGCCATGACTATGATCGGTAACGATATCTGTCACTATAGAACCAGTACTGAGACTGCCAATAATTACGGGAGGCAGTATCGTCTCCTCGCCCAGAGCATTCAACTTGGTATCACACAAGCGGCTGATGAGCATCTCAGGAAAAGCCTGGCAGACTGTTCCGTCTTTTTTATACCCACTGGTATTTACATTGGCCAGGTTGTTGGCTACAACATCCTGGCGGGCCATCTGTAACATCATACCTGAGCCTGCGGTATATAAACCTTTTATCAAACTGGTGCCCTCCCGACATCATATTAAGTCATACTGAAGTATCGTACTATATATGAAAGAACTTTAATTTAAGCGTTATACTACCCTTTTGGCTCCCTTTACCTGATTGCGAATAAGGGTATTCATCTCATTTAAAGCTTTGCCGGTGCCAATGGCTACACACGAGATGGCATCTTCAGCGATATGGACCGGTAATTGCGTTTCCTGGCTCAGCAATATGTCCAATCCGTCCAAAAGTGACCCGCCCCCGGTCATTACTATCCCATTGTTTACAATATCTGCTGCCAGTTCCGGCGGAGTTATCTCCAGAACCTTCTTTACTGCATCTATGACTGCATAGACCGGCTCTTCCAAGGCTTCCCAGCTCTCGGCTGAACTTATTACAACCGTCTTGGGTAAACCTGACACCAAATCCCGACCTCTAACACTTATCTCCCGCTCTCTATTCTCAGGGGTCAGCCAGGCGGAACCGACTTTTATTTTCAGTTCCTCCGCCGTGCGCTCTCCAATCATCAGGTTATACTCTCTTCTAATATAACGAATTATAGCTTCGTCAAACTTGTCCCCGCCAACTCGAAGGGAAGTATTACATACAATGCCCCCCAAAGATAATACCGCGATATCGGTAGTACCTCCTCCAATGTCAACTACCATGTTGCCGGTAGGCTCAGATATGTTTATGCCCGCTCCCAGGGCTGCGGCCAGTGGTTCTTCAATTATAAAAGCCTGCTTAGCTCCAGAAGCCAGGGTAGCTTGGCGAACCGCACGTTCCTCCACATCTGTCGCCCCAGTAGGTATACATACAATTACTCGAGGCTTTAAAAACAGCCTTTTACCCATAACCTTTTTTATAAAAAAAGTCAGCATTTTTTCAGTAGTATCATAATCAGCTATAACGCCTTCCCGGAGAGGCCGGATAGCCATTATATAGCCTGGCGTTCTTCCCAGCATTTGCCTGGCTTCTTCACCTATAGCAATTGCCTTATTAGTGTTTTTATCAAGAGCTACTACTGAGGGCTCATGTAAAACGATACCTTCTCCTTTTTTAAAGACCAAAACGCTGGCTGTACCCAGATCGATTCCGATATCCTCAACAAAACACACTTCTTTGTCCTCCCGGCATTTATTATCTTTCCATTATTATTCTACCTTTTATTCTTAATACTGGCTATATTAAATAAAATAATAGCGAACCATGGAATAAACGCGGGGCAGTTATTTAAAAACCACTACTGTGGTTTGTTTCTGGCATTAAATACCTTAGGTTGATAGTTATGACAACGACCTCCAGAGGTTATACCTGCAGCTTATTCTCCTGGGCATATTTTTTACGGGTAGCTTCTCCCCCTCGCAAGTGCCGCTCTGCTTTATTCCTTTCCAGTATAATCCTTACCTCTTCAGCTAGCTCCTCACTTATCCGCGGTAATCTTTCAGAGACATCCTTATGAACCGTCGATTTACTGATGCTAAAGATCTCAGCAGTTTGACGCACTGTATCTGAAGTCAGCAGAATATGTTTGGCTACTTTCACCGCCCTTTTTCTTATATAGTTCTGCATTATTGTCCCCCTCCCAATAGTTTGTTAAATTTATATTCAGGAAGGGGGCAAACAAGACCTTAATAATAGAGGGCAAGAGGAGGGATACTTCCTTAGTATTCCAGTTTATAAAAATTAATTCCGGAATAATACTTGCTTAATATCTGGCGGTAGGTTTTGTCTCTGGCAGCCATACCATTAGCACCGTATTGGCATAATCCCACTCCATGCCCATAACCGTGCGTATTAATAATTGTGGAATACTTGGCGGGTTGGAATTCCATCCATGTAGAGGGTAGGTTCAAGTCCTTTCTAAATACGACTGCATCTATTTTAGTCCCATTAACACTTAGGCTTTTCAATCTTCCGCTGGGGGTTTTTTCTAGTATTTTGATGTTTGCTATATTGCCGTTATCATTAACCAAACTATTTATCTTACTATTGTCTATTGTCAAGGAACTTTTATAGTGTCGGGATGCAATGCAATCATCACATTTTACTGAGCGCAGATAATCGATTTCTTTGCCCCACACCGCTCCAGCGCTTTCCGTTTTTCCGCCGCAGGTTGAACAATACAGCGCATCAATGGGCTGAGAATCGAATAGCATGATCTCGCCGCGAGTGGATTCCACCGCTTCATTTATCCGTTTGGCTAATTCCTTTTTATCGGCAATATCATTGTCCAGTAAAGGAGCGAAGGCCTGGCAGGTGTTAACATCATCGGAAAGGTCGGCACCCTGAGGATAGGGATGTTCTTCAATCAGTTTTTTTATTGCATAAGTGCGAGCACAAACCGCCTGCGCCTTAAGTGCCTCTATATGAAAAGACGCCGGCATCTCTGCTGTTACTACGCCTTTAATATATTCTTCCAGGTTCATAGTTATAATTGTGTTTTGTTGGTGCAGATACAAACTTATGCAAGGATCTAAGGACGCTTTTTTCTCAGCGAAATATTGGTAAATGAGCGCCAAAATTATTACCAACAGTATCTCAATTATTATCAGTTTCCTTTTGGTCTTTCTTCTCATATAACAAGGATATGATTGGAGTTTTATTCTAATGTCATCTTTACCAGAACCCCAAACAAAAGCCCGCTTAATCAGCGTATGGATAAACGCCTCTTCACGGGTTTCGCATTAATAATATTTTGTTATTTCAAACTATCAGCTATATTACTTTTATATTAGCACCCATAGCATTTAACTTAGGTGCAATATTCTCATAGCCACGATCTACGTGCTCACTGTTTAATAAAACAGTTTTACCCTGGGCCGTTAGACCAGCAATTACCAAAGCTGCCCCCGCCCTTAGATCAGTAGCTTTTATATTGGCTCCGGTCAGCTTCTTTACCCCGCGTATTATCGCGGTTCTGCCCTCAATTTTAACATCCGCGCCCATTCTGGATAATTCCTGAACATGCATAAATCGATTTTCAAAAACAGATTCGCTTATTACGCTGGTCCCTGAAGAACAACTGAGATAGGCCATAAATTGAGCCTGCATATCAGTTGGGAAACCTGGATAGGGCAAGGTTTTAATGTATACTGGTCTTATCCTTGATTCTCTTTTTATTTGCAAATAGTCTTTGCCTTCGGCTATCTCCGCACCGCTTTCAATAAGTTTTGCGGTTATGGCCTTTAGATGTTCAGGAACTATATTTCTAATAATTGCCTCACCATTAGTAGCAGCTATGGCCACCATATAGGTTCCGGCTTCAATTCTATCGGGGATGGGGGTATAGGTTACCCCATGCAGCTCACAAACACCCTTAATTTTTATTACATTAGTTCCTGCTCCGGAAATTTTACCTCCCATGCGGTTAATAAAATTTGCTAAGTCTACAATTTCCGGCTCCAGAGCAGCATTTTCAATATAGGTGGTGCCGCTC
>JAQVWS010000125.1 GCA_028709585.1 Syntrophomonas sp.
TTTATTGCTTGATCAGGATGCAGACTTGCAGGAGGCCTTTAACATTGCGAAGGAGAATTCGCCTACATCCAGGGTAATGGTGGAAGAGTTTATTAGTGGACCTCAGATAAGCACGGAAGCAGTTTTAGTGGATGGAATAGGCTATAATCTTGGCTTTGCGGATCGAAACTATGAATATTGGGAGAGGTTTACACCTCACATTATTGAAAATGGAGGAACTCAACCCTCAATTCTTCTTGAATCTATCCAAAAAGACATAGCTGATTTGGCTATCAAGGCAGGAAAAGCGTTGGGAGTAGTTAATGGTATTGTTAAAGGAGATATGGTATATAGCTCAAAGGGGCCTATGGTTATAGAGGTTGCCACTAGATTATCGGGAGGATATTTCAGTACTGATCAGATTCCGTTACATACCGGGGTTGATATGCTGAAGGCGGCCATTAAACTGGCTTTGGGAGAAAAGGTATACCCGCAGGAACTTGAAAAGAAGTGTAACCAAGCAGTAGCAATTCGCTACTTTTTCCCACCAACGGGCCTAATTACTAAAATACCTGATGTCGCTATGATGGAACAGATGCCTGGAGTTTATAAGGTATTATTTTTAGTTAAACCGGGAGAAATGATTGAAAGTCAGACCAATCATACCAAACGAGCAGGATGCGTAATAACTGTAGCTGAAACACGTGAAGATGCAATACGTGTTGCACAGGATGTTGTTACTAGAGCAGAAGAGGAATTTTGTATTAGTTAGGAGTACATATCCATGAAGCTGGTATATTCATTTTTCCATCTCAACCTGGCTTATTCCTCCATAGAAGAAGAACAACGGCCGGAAGTAATAAAAAGGTGCTACTGGCCGTTATTGCATTTAATCGAGGAGTTGCAGATTCCGGCAGGAATAGAAGCTACGGTTTATACATTGGAAAGTATCGCAGCTATTGATAATAAATGGATTGAGAAGCTGAAGGAGTTAATCAATCAGGATTTAATTGAGTTGGTAGGCAGTGGATATGCTCAAATTATCGGACCTATAATACCAGCTAGAGTTAATGAATCTAATCTGATTCTGGGAAACAAGGGCTATGGGAAAATGCTGGGGATTAGGCCCCAAATAGCACTGGTAAATGAGCAGGCATTTTCATCCGGTCTGGTCGAACTATACAAAAATGCTGGTTATGAAGCTATAATCATGGAATGGAACAATCCCGCCCATATTCATCCTGAATGGGACCAGGCTTTACAATACTATCCTCAATATGCTCAGGGCACTAATGACTGCCGACTACCAGTTATATGGAACAATTCGGTAGCTTTTCAAAAGTTTCAGCGCTATGCTCATGGCGATATGGAACTGGAGGAATATCTGGATTATCTGAGTTATTATACAACCCGAAATGAGGGCATGTTTTGTTTATATGGCAATGATATAGAAGTATTTGATTTTAGACCAGGACGTTATCAGACTGAAGCTAATCTATCTGCAGAAAGTGAATGGTTACGGATCCGGCGTTTATTTGAAATGTTAAAGAAGAACGAGCAGACCAGGCTTGTTAAGCCTGGGGAGGTCTTGAGCCTTATGGATGAAGATCAGGCCGGCAACATATTATCTCTGCAATCAGCAGAACAACCCATACCAGTGAAAAAGCAGGCCAAGTATAATATTACCCGCTGGGCTGTTACCGGCCGGGATGATTTGGGTATAAATACGGATTGCTGGTATATTTATGAGAATTTGGTGAAGGCAGGATGCCAAAACGATGAAGACTGGCAGGAATTATGCTATCTGTGGAGCAGTGACTTCAGAACCCATATTACAGAAAAACGCTGGCAGGATTATAGGAGAAGATTAGAATGCTTTAAGATAAAGACGGCTAGAAGTATTGATAATGCAAATAATAAGGGTCCGCAGGTAGAGTTAAAACAACATTCAGCGGCTAATCCTGCATTAACCTCGGTAACCAGGGAAGGACGGTATATAAGCATCAGCAATCATCAGATAAAGGTCAAATTGGATTGTAAGCGGGGCTTAACGCTAAATGGCTTATGGCTGCAAGAACCTAAAGGACCTTTTTTATGCGGGACTATACCCCATGGTTTTTATAATGATATTGCCGTGGATTTTGACTGGTATACGGGTCATACGGTAATAGAATGTTTGGGGAAACCGAAAATAACGGATCTAAACCCGGTTGATCCAGAGATTGAATACACCGGTGAAGATATTTGCATTAATGGAACTATTCAAACCGCAGAAGGCAATATACACAAATTAGTAAGGGTCTCTTCGCAAGAACCCATGATTAGTTGGGAATACAAATTTGCTCTGGGTAAAATGCCGGCAGGGTCGTTCAGATTAGGATATATTACCCTGAATCCGCTTGCCTTTGAACAGAACAGTTTATTTTATAGAACCTGTAATGGCGCTTGCAAACCGGAAACGTTTTTATTAGGGGATACAGAGTTTGATCATGGCAGTCCGGTTTCTTTCCTGGTATCAGCCAATAATTGTGCGGGCATGACCGAGGGATGGATTGAAGTGGGTGATGCCAGTCAAATAATAAGGGTAGAAGTCGATAAAACCGTTGCGGCTCTGGTAGGGTTGGTAAGTTATCGGAAAATAAATAATAGTTTCTTGCTTAGATTGTCTTTTTCAGCGGGGGAATGGGATGAGACCCGAAGACTTAGTGATCTTATCCTTGAAGATCTAACCATTAAGATGAAAATAAAACTTATGAAATACAATAATGATACCCTGGCTTAATATCAAATGGGAGAAGTATGGCGGAAATTGGGTTGTTAGCAAGCATAAGAATGGTTCTAGCAGTTTTTAATCTGGTAATAGCTCCGATACCATTCTACAAATTTGTCCAGCCCTTCTTCTAATGAGGTGGAGGGATTGAATCCCAGTTTTTCACGAGAATCCTCAATATCAGCATAAGTGCGGCGGACGTCACCCGCTTGCATGGGCAGATAATTTATGATGGCCTTGCGGCACAGCTTTTTTTCCAGGTAAGCTATTAAATCACCCAGTTTGTTTGGTTGTGAGTTGCCCAGATTAAATATTTCCCAATCATAGTTTTTATCCAGGGCACTCAGTACTCCGGCTGCAATATCTTCTATATAGGTGAAATCTCTTTCCATTTGCCCATAATTGTATACGTCGATTGCTTTATCTTCGCTTATTGCGCGGGTAAATTTGAAATATGCCATATCTGGCCTTCCCCAGGGACCATATACGGTGAAAAAGCGCAAACCGCATGTTTTTAGACCATAGAGATGATGGTAGGAATAAGCCATTAACTCATTGGCTTTTTTGGTGGCAGCATAAAGGGACAAGGGGCGGTCGGTGCTGTCTTTGGTACTAAAGGGTATTTGGGCACCGTCTCCGTAAATCGATGATGATGATGCATAAACCAGATTGTCCACCGGATATTGCCGGCAGCATTCGAGGATATTTAAAAAACCCTCCAGGTTGGACTTTTGATAGGCAAAAGGGTTATGGAGCGAATATCTTACCCCAGCCTGGGCGGCCAGGTGACATACTTTATCGGGCTGAGACATTTTAAAAATGGTGGATAGAGCTTCATAATCACAAATATCGTTTTTGTGAAAGCTGAATTTATCATATTTTTTCAGTTCCTCAAGACGGGCTTTTTTTAGGGCGGGATCATAATAGTCATTAAGATTGTCAATCCCTATTATTGCTTCGTTTCTTTCCAAAAGGCGACGGGCTACATGATAGCCTATAAAGCCTGCCGCACCTGTTAAGAAGTATTTCATATGCCAGTCACTCCTTATGATCTACCCACTGAATAATAACAAAATCCCTGTTGTTTCATAAAAATGGGTTCGTATATGTTTCTTAAATCTATAAAAATAGGTTCTTGCATATTTTCCCGGAGTCGTATCAGGTCAAGGCTGCGAAACTGGTTCCATTCAGTTAGTATAACCAGGGCATGTGCTTCTGACGCGGCCTCATAGGGGCTATTAACCAATTCCAGGCCTGGAATTCCTTCCAGCCGCCATTTAGCTTCTTCCATGGCTTTGGGATCATAGGCTTTTATGAGGGCACCTCTTTGGATCAACTCAGGAATAATAGTAAGAGCTGGAGAGTCTCGCATATCATCAGTCTCAGGTTTGAAGGCCAGTCCCAATATTGCCAGGGTTTTGTCCTGGAGATTCCCTAATGCTGCTTCTATTTTATCAACCATCCTTCTTTTTTGTTTTTCATTAGCTGCAATAGTAGCTTCTACCAGAGTTAGTTCAACCCCGTATTCTCTGGAGGTTTTAGCTAGTGCGCGAGTGTCTTTGGGAAAACAGGAACCACCATAGCCGGGACCCGGGTTCAGAAATTTAGATCCGATGCGTCCATCCATTCCCATGCCTCTGGCTACATCAACTATATTACAACCCGCTTTTTCAAATAGTTCTGATAATTCATTAATAAACGTGATTTTGGTGGCTAAAAAAGCATTGGATACATATTTGATGGCCTCAGCAGTTTCCGGGCTGGTAAAAAGGAAAGGGGTTTTCTGATTTAAAAAGAGAACGCGATATACCTGTTTCATAATTTCTTTAACTTCGGGATTCTGTGCACCAACCACAACCCGGTCAGGATGCATAAAGTCATATACTGCCGCGCCTTCCCTCAAAAATTCGGGATTGGATACAACATCGACCCGGTAAGGAGCGGTTTTATTTGCTTCTATAATTTTTTTAACCAAACGTGCAGTTCCTATAGGAACAGTACTTTTATTCACTACTACCTTGGGCCCATTCATATGCCTGGCAATGGTTTGGGCTACTTTTACCACATTATCCAGATCAGCAGAACCATCATCTTTGGGAGGAGTACCTACGGCAATAAAGATAACTTCGGAATTCTGTATACCAGATATAATATCGGTGCTAAAATGCAATCTTCCTTCGGCGTAGTTTTTTCTAACTAATTCCTGCAAGCCGGGTTCATATATAGGGATAATGCCGTTATTGAGCTTGTTAATTTTACTCTCATCCTGGTCAATACAAAGGACGTTTAACCCAAAATCAGATAAGCAGGTTCCGGTTACCAGGCCTACATATCCAGTACCTATTACAGTAATATTGTTAATCAAAGCTTATTCACCTTTCAAATTAAATATGGGCTGCTTTCTCTTAGTTATCCTGGAAGATTCTATATAAAACACCATATTTCCTGCTATTTTATAATTTTGCGAGCTTATAATTTGGATTTAAAGAAATTTATGTATTTTAGCGATATAGTTATTAGCGTAGCGGTAACAGCTATACGGTTAGATGAGATGAGGAGATATTATGGACATAAGCGAAATGGTTCGGGATAAGAAGATTTTGATTACCGGCGGAACCGGGACAGTGGGCAAGAAGCTGGCTCAGAAATTGCTGGAACTGGGTGCAGCAGTGGTACGCATTTATTCTCGTGATGAACATAAACAGTTTGCAATACAGGAGTATTTTACATATCAGGGCTTTGACATGAAAAGGATACGTTTTTTGCTGGGAGATGTAAGGGATAAGGAACGGTTAAAAAGATCTATGGAAGATATAGATATAATATTTCACCTGGCGGCTTTAAAACATGTTCCGGCCTGCGAATATAATCCCTCTGAAGCGGTCAAGACCAATGTGGTAGGGACTCAGAATGTAATTGAGTGTGCCATGGAAACAGGTGTTTCTGCAGTGGTATATACCAGCACAGATAAAGCAGCTTCACCCACTAATACCATGGGGGCCAGCAAGCTACTGGCGGAAAGGCTTATAGCATCGGCTGATCACTGGAAGGGTCCCCGCCATATTAAATTTCTATCGGTGCGTTTCGGGAACATAATTAACAGCCGGGGTTCAGTTGTTCCTCTCTTTCAGAAGCAGATTGAGAGAGGCGGACCGGTTACAGTGACCGAACCTGCCATGAGCCGCTTTTTTATGAGTGTCGAACGGGCGGTTGGTTTAATTTTGGAATCTTTGGCTTTATCAATAGGCGGAGAGACCTTTGTATTTAAGATGCCGGTGTTAAGGGTTGGTGATCTGGCCCGAGCAGTGGCAGAGATCTCAGGTAAGGATGTGGAAATGAGAACTATTGGTTTACGCCCTGGTGAAAAGATGTATGAAGAGCTAATGAGTGAGGAAGAAAGTGCCCGGGCACTGGAAAACGATGAGCTTTTTATTATATTGCCTTATAATTATGAACGGCGGGGTTATCAGGAGCGCTACGCAAGTACCCGCTTGGCTGCCTGCGGTACATACAGTTCAATGAATGCAGACCTAATGAGTCTGGAGGCTATAAAAGCTATGCTTAATGGGAAAAACCACACTAAACTATAATAAAAGACTATAATCAAGTGTTTATATATGGGGGCAATATAATGAACATTCTCGTTACCGGCGGCGCCGGGTTTATTGGCAGATGGGTCGTAAAGAGATTGTTGGGTGAGGGACACCGGGTGGTGGCTTGTGATGATCTGTCCAACGGGCGTACTTTGAATATTGAAGAATTTACGGGCGACCCGGCTTTCTCTTTTGTAAAGGGTGATATTAAAGAGCGGGGCATGCTGGAAGATCTTTTTAAGCCTGGTTTTGATCTGGTATATCATCTGGCAGCCAGCATTAATGTCCAGGACTCCA
>JAQVWS010000126.1 GCA_028709585.1 Syntrophomonas sp.
GTAAACCCAGGGGAGGTCTAATGGTGAGCTCAGTTCTTTCAGGAATAAAAATTGCCGTTCTGGGGGGGGATGACCGGGAACTTATCTTGATATCCGAATTGGTAAAAAGAGGAGCTACGGTTGTAGCGGTTGGTTTCCCGCGAGAAAAGATAAGTCATGGAGCATATGTTGTAAACAGCATAGAAGAAGCCTGTAAAGGTACGGAAGTATTGATCTTGCCTTTACCCGGTACAAATGAAAAAGGGATTATAAGAGCCGTATATGCCGAACAGGAATTGCAATTAACGGAAAAGGCGATAGCCAGCGCAGCTAACAATGCCTTAATTATCATCGGTTCAGCCAGAAAATATTTGCAGGAATGGGCCGCCAAATACAACCTTAAACTGCTGGAGATAGTAGAAATGGATGAAATAGCCATACTTAATTCTATTCCAACAGCTGAAGGTGCACTGCAAATAGCGATGGAAGAGACTGCCAGTACGATTCATGGCAGCAAGACTTGTGTAATTGGTTTTGGAAGAGTTGGCATAACCATGGCCAGGACTTTAAAAGCGCTTGGTTCTGAGGTTACCGTAGTAGCACGAAATGCCGGACAATTAGCCCGGGCTTATGAAATGGGCTGTAATAGAGCTGGATATGAACAACTGCATGAAATTATGAACCATACCAATATTGTATTTAATACAGTTCCCCATATGGTTCTTGATCGTAGTATTTTAAAATATGCTAATCCTGATGTACTCATAATTGATCTTGCTACCCAACCCGGAGGAACAGATTTTGAAGCAGCTAATCTCTTTGGCCTGAAAGCTATTCTAGCCCCGGGGCTTCCCGGGAAAGTTGCCCCGGTATTTGCCGGTAAAATTCTGGCAGATGTAATACCCAGATTGCTTATGGAAGAAATTGCTGAACTAGATGAAGACTTGCTCTATGGTTAGCAAGGAGGTGCAAAGAGTGGAAAAAGAACGCTTGACCGGCGTTAGAATTGGTGTGGTGTTAACTGGTTCACATTGTACTATAGGAGATGTTCTGCCCCAGATTAATCTAATCAAAGCAGAAGGAGCAATTATTCAACCAATTTTGTCAAATACAGTTAACGAAACTGATAACAGGTTTTATTTAGTTGATGAACTGAAACAGTTTTTAAGGCAGGTCACCGATAAACCTATTATTAACACTATCGTTGGCGCGGAACCAATAGGTCCGCAAAAATTGCTGGATGTGGTTCTGGTTATGCCCGCTACGGGCAATACAATAGCAAAACTAGCCGGAGGTATAGTTGATACGCCTGCTCTAATGGCTATAAAAGCCCATTTAAGAAATCAGCGCCCGGTAGTTATTGCTATTTCAACTAACGATGGATTGGGTATTAATGCCCGCAATCTAGGCATCCTGTTGAATACCAAAAACATTTATTTTGTGCCTTTTCGTCAGGATGATCCATATCAAAAGGCCAACTCGATACTTGCCAATCTGGATCTGGTTGTTGATACTACCATATGTGCCTTGCGAGGAAAACAAATTCAGCCACTTTTGCTGGGGACGTTGTAGTTGCATATTCGTTTATGTTAAAATACAAAGAATAATTATAGCAGATGTTAGGAGGTTTTAACTGTGGCGAATGACGTTAGATTGGCGATTGTTGGGGCTACAGGGGCTGTGGGTCAGGAGATGCTCAAAATACTGGAAGAGAGAAACTTCCCGGTAAAAGAAATATTACTATTAGCTGACCCCAGCGAAGCAGGTACAAAGTTAAAATTTAGAGGTGAAACAATAACAGTACAGAGTGCTGGGGCTCAGGCATTTAAACAATCTGACCTTGCATTGTTCGCAGTTGGAACTGATGTCAGTAAACTATTGGCACCTATAGCCAAAGAGAACAACTGCCTGGTAATAGATAACAGCTATGCTTTTCGGATGGATGAAAATGTACCTCTGGTGGTGCCCGAGGTAAATTCTGAGGATATTGCAACCCACCAGGGAATAATTGCCAACCCTAACTGTTCAACTACAATTATGGTAGTAGCTATTAATCCTATTCACCAGGCTGTAGGTATTAAAAGGGTTATTGTTTCAACTTATCAGGCTGTATCCGGTGCAGGTAAGGCAGGCATAGAAGAACTGGACAGAAACGTCCGGAGTTATTATGAGAACAAAGAATCCCTGGCCGAGGTTTTTCAACACCAGATTGCTTTTAATCTGATTCCCCATATTGATGTTTTCGTAGAAGATAATTATACCCGGGAAGAAATGAAGATGGTTTATGAAACCAGAAAAATCATGCATGCTCCTGACCTAAGAGTAGCACCCACTGCAGTCAGAGTACCTGTGTTTAGGAGTCATTCCGAATCTATTAATCTGGAAACGGAAAAGGAAATAAGTGCTGAGGAAGCCAGGAAAATATTATCATCGGCTCCGGGCATAGTCGTACAAGATGAACCTTTACAGAATGTCTATCCCATGCCCCTTTATACCTCGAATAAAGACGAGGTATATGTCGGCAGAATTAGAAGGGATATATCCCTGGATAATGGTTTGGCTTTCTGGGTGGCATCGGATCAGATCAGAAAGGGTGCGGCCACCAATGCAATTCAGATTGCGGAAGTAGTAGTTGCTAAAAACCTTTATTAGGAAGTGTGAATATTGAGGATACTGGTTCAAAAATTTGGCGGTACATCATTGGCTACTAAAGAATTAAGAACAAGAGTATGTGAGATTATCCATACTAATAAGCAGCAAGGTTTTTCAATGGTAGTGGTAGTATCAGCTATGGGCAGGGAAAATGCGGCTTATGCTACTGATACTTTTATTAATATGATTAAAGAAGTGAATCCTGAGCCCTTAGCGCGCGAACTGGACATATTAATGTCCTGCGGAGAGACTATTTGTGGAGTTTTGTTGGCTAACCAACTTACTGCTCGGGGATTAAATGCAAGATTCCTAAGTGGGGAACAAGCGGGAATAATTACAGATGGTAATTTTGGCAATGCCCATATTCGCTATGTAAACCCTCAGAAGATTAAAGACTGTCTGCAGGAAGACCTTATAGCAGTAGTTGCTGGATTTCAAGGGATTGGCGAAAATGGGGAGATAACCACACTGGGGCGGGGAGGCAGCGACACTACTGCCAGTGCTCTGGGGGTTGCCCTTAATGCTGAATGTATAGATATATTTACGGATGTTGAAGGGGTTATGACAGCTGACCCGCGAATAGTTGAAAATGCTCGTTTACTGGATGCCATTACTTACAATGAATTATGCCAATTAGCCCGTGATGGTGCCAAGGTTGTTCATCCGCGGGCTATCGAGATAGCTATGCAGAAGGGAATTCCTATCAGGGTTAGATCTACCTTCACGGACACATTGGGAACAATGGTGGCGAATCAAGCCAATCAATTGGATGTACCCGCCAAAATTGTTAGCGATCGCGTCATTACCGGTATCACCTACACCTCAAATATTGCTCAAATTAAGATTAATACCAGCGAACTTAAGGAGCCCAAAGGTATTGAACTTAAGGTTTTTAAATCACTGGCATTAGCAGGGGTTAGTGTGGATTTCATTACGGTTCAGCCCCGGGCAATTATGTTTACGGTCCCAAGCGAAAAAGCAGCCAAAGCCATGGGGATTCTGCAGACTCTGGATCTGCTTCCCGAAGTTGAATCGAATTGTGCCAAGGTAGCTATCGTAGGTGCAGCAATGACAGGTGTTCCGGGTATAATATACAAGATGATGGAAGCCCTGACAGAACATGATATTACTATTTTGCAGGCTGGCGATTCATATACTAACATCTGGTGTCTGGTAAAAATGGAGCATATGAAAAAGGCGGTTCAGGCACTGCACGATAAATTTGAACTGGGTAATAAATAAGCAGGAGGTGGCAACACAATGGCGATGCTAAAGATGTATACAGCAATGATTACACCATATGACTCAGATTTGCAGGTTAATTATGAGCGGGCGGGGGATATTGCTGAACATTTGGCTGATACCGGCAGTGATGGACTGGTAATCAGCGGTACGACCGGTGAATCACCGGTATTGAGCAAAGAAGAGAAGTTAAAGTTGTTTGCAACCGTAAAGGCCAAAGTAGGTAAACGGGTTGAGGTGTGGGCTGGAACCGGATCCTACGATACTCAGGCTACGGTAAGCCTGTCTAAGGCGGCTGAGCAAATTGGGATGGATGGGCTGTTGCTGGTTGCCCCCTATTACAATAGACCATCCCAGGAAGGGCTTTACCAGCATTTTAAAACGGTTGCTGAGAGCGTTTCGATACCGATTATGCTTTATAATATTCCCAGCCGCACTGGAACCAATATGCTGCCGGAAACGGTAGCCCGGCTGGCGGCTATTGAGAATATCGTTGCACTTAAAGAATCCAGCGGAAACATGGATCAACTATCAAATATTAAGAATCTGGTCCCAGATAACTTTTTAATTTATTCCGGAGACGATTCCCTTACTTTGCCTATGCTGTCTTTGGGGGCATCCGGGGTAGTCAGCGTAGTTTCACATGTCATGGGCAAAGATATTAAACAAATGCTGGAAACCTTTGCAGCCGGCAATGTTATCCAGGCGCAGCAGCTTCACAATTACCTTTTCCCTATTTTTAAGGGTTTATTTATTACTACCAATCCCATACCGGTCAAAGAAGCACTGAATTTAATGGGGAAAGATGTGGGAGGACTGCGGCTGCCTTTATGCAAAGCTAATGACAGCGAAATAAATCAATTAAAACAATTATTAAGCAATTATAAATTGCTGTAATCTTACCGCCAGATTGGCACATAAACCCAAAAAAGTTTAAAAATAGACCCGGTCGGGTCTATTTTTCTGTTTTTAAGAAGATATATTTGCATATTTTTAGCAATAATAAAAGTTGTAATGACTCCAAACTTTCGGCTATAATGATGAAAGCGGTTTTGTTCGGATTTCTGCCAAGAAATAAAATTGAATAGCAAGGAGGTGTTTGGGTGTCAGAAGATGCACGACTGCAGGTTATTCCCCTGGGCGGTTTAGGGGAGATCGGCAAAAACATGATGGCAATCAGATACCAGGATACTATTGTGGTCATTGATTCCGGATTAATGTTTCCCGAAGATGAACTACTGGGGATTGATTTGGTTATACCTGATATCTCCTTTTTAGTAGAAAATCAGGAAAAGGTTAAGGCTATTCTGTTAACCCATGGGCATGAAGATCATGTAGGCGGGTTGCCATATGTTTTAAAAGAAATTAATCCGCCTATTTACGGAAGTAAATTAACCTTGGGAATTGTTGAAGGTAAACTTAAGGAACATAGCCTTGGCAATGTAGAAATGAATGTTGTACGACCGCGTGATATGGTCGAAATAGGACCGTTTTCAGTGGAGTTCTTTCGGGTTAGTCATAGCATACCAGACTCAATGGGTATAGCAATTCATACTCCTTTGGGGATTGTTTTTCATACGGGAGACATTAAGCTGGATCAAACGCCAGTTGACGGGCAGGTTGTTGATTTTCGCAAAATGGCTGAACTGGGAGAAAAAGGCGTATTGTTAATGCTAAGTGACAGCACCAACGCTGAGAGACCAGGATTTACAAAATCTGAAAAGGTGGTAGGAAATACCTTTAATGAGATTTTTGGAAAATGTGAGGGTCGTATAATTGTGACGACTTTTGCCTCCAATATACACCGGATTCAGCAAGTTATTAGCAATGCAGCTCATTATGGGCGTAAGGTGGCTATTGTTGGCCGCAGTATGGTTAATAATGTGAGGATATCCTACCAGCTGGGTTATCTGAACATACCCGAAGATACCCTTATTGAAATGGAAGAAATCAACAAGTATCCCCCCGAAAAACTCGTAATAGCAACTACTGGTTCCCAGGGAGAACCACTGTCAGCTCTTGCCAGGATGGCAACTGCCGACCATCGGTGGGTAGGAATTAAACCTGGAGATACGGTGATTATATCCGCAACTCCCATACCCGGTAATGAAAAACTTGTTTCCAAGACCATAGATTTGCTTTACAGGCAGGGAGCAGAGGTCATTTATGATAGGGAAGCAGGCGTACATGTATCCGGACATGGTTCACAAGACGAACTAAAACTGCTGATTAATATTATTAAGCCTAAATACTTTATACCGGTTCACGGCGAGTATCGCCATCTGGTTAAACATGCCAAACTGGCGGAAAGCTTGGGAATACCAAATTCCAGAATATTTGTGGCTGAGAATGGACAGATAATAGAGATTACCAAGAAAAAAGCTCAGGTAATTGGTAAAGTCACTGCTGGAAAAGTCTTGGTTGATGGATTAGGTGTGGGGGATGTCGGCAATATTGTACTTAGAGACCGCAGACAATTATCACAAGATGGCATTATTATTGTGGTTGTCACAATTAATAATGGCTTGGTAGTATCAGGTCCGGACATAGTAACCAGAGGCTTTGTTTATGTACGGGAATCAGAACAATTGATTGAAAACGCTAAAGCCAAGGTAAATGAAGCACTGGAGCATTGTTCCCGCAAAAATATTACTGAATGGTCTATAATCAAATCACAGATTCGTGATAAGCTAGGCAAACACTTATTTGAAAAAACGGGCCGCAAACCTATGATAATGCCAATTATTATGGA
>JAQVWS010000013.1 GCA_028709585.1 Syntrophomonas sp.
CGGCGGCATTGCATACCGATGGTCTTTGCACCTTAGCATTATGTACTATTTGCAGAGCTTTCTCATAGTCGCCGTCTTTATCTAGATAAACATGGCAGTTGCCCATACCCGTCATTATCACAGGCACTGTAGCATTTTCCAGAACTGCCTGTTTTAAGCCTTTGCCGCCGCGGGGTATTAAAACATCCAGGTAATCATGCATCTTCATCATGAACACAGCTGCTGCCTTATCTTCACTATCCACGAGCTGAATAGCCCCTTCAGGTATGCCGCATTTTACAGCTGCATCAGATATACGCCGGGCAATGACCCGGTTAGAGTTCAGAGCCTCTTCTCCGCCGCGGAGCAGAATGGCATTGCCGGATTTCAGGCACAAAGCGGCAGCGTCAGCGGTCACATTGGGGCGGGATTCATAGATGATGCCTATCACTCCAATTGGGGTTCTGAGGCGGCACACTTCCAGGCCATTAGGGCGTCGGGAAGAATCAATGTTCTCACCGACTGGATCAGGAAGGGCAGCAATGTCCCTTAACCCCTGGGCCATATCCTTAATGCGGTTTTCATTCAAGGTTAGCCGTTCCAATAAGGCAATAGTCAAACCCTGGCGGGCACCCTGTTCCAGATCTACCGCGTTGGCAGCCAAGATTTCAGCCTGACCGGCCAATAAACTGTCGGCCATAGCATGCAGAGCTTCATTCTTTATATGGGTTGATGCGGTAGCTAAAAAGCGAGCCGCTTGCTTAGCCTTTTTTCCCTGTATTATAAGCATTGCTTGGATACTGTCCATTTGATTTCCTCCTCGTTAACCCTATTAGCATTTAATACAGAGGTTATCCCTGTGAATAACCTCGTCATAATCCTTCTCTCCAAGTATTTTTTCAATATCTGCAGACTTCTTCCCGGCAATTCGGCTGATTTCCTCAGCGCTGTAATTTGCCATGCCGCGAGCAATTTCCTGTCCTTGAGCAGAGATTACTGCTACCACCGTTCCGCGCCCGAAATCACCTTTTGCTTCTACTACCCCGGAGGCTAATAGGCTCTTGCCTTTCATCAGCAGAGCTGTTTCGGCTCCGGCATCAACAACGATTTTCCCATGTGGTACGGTTCCAAAAGCAATCCATTTTTTACGGGCCTGCATTTTCTCTTCCCGGGGAACGAAAAGGGTGCCAAGTTTCTCTCCGGCAATGACGCGGCGAATTACATTTATCTCACTGCTGTTGGCTATAACCAAAGGTATTCCGGCCGTCATGCATACCCGTGCTCCCTTTAACTTTGTAAGCATACCGCCGCTGGAAAAAGCTATTCCCTTGTTGGCAGAGTTTTCTTCCATATTATCGGTAATCTCATAAACTTCGCTTTGCAGCTGGGCATCTTTATGTACCCGGGGGTCCTGGTCATATAATCCGTCAACGTCAGACAGGATTATTAATAAATCAGCATCTACCAAACCAGCTATCATTGTGGAGAGCATATCATTATCCCCGAATTTTATCTCGTCCACCGCTACGGTATCATTTTCATTAATTATGGGAATTACATTCATGTTAAGAATTGCTAGAAAGGTATTGGTGGCATTCAAATAACGCAGCCTCTCATTAAGATCCTCACGGGTCAGTAAAACCTGTGCCACTGTCTTTCCATACTCAGCAAAAATCTTTTCATACATATGCATTAATGCACCTTGCCCGATTGCAGCCAGGGCTTGTTTTTCCGGCAGAGTCCGAGGAACTTTTTTCAATCCCATCCGGTTAGCACCGGTTCCAATCGCCCCTGAACTAACCAACAAGACCTCTTTGTCCTGATTATGAAGATCAGATAGTTCTCTTACTATCCTTTCCATACGCTCCAGGTTTAATTGACCGTTCCCATGCGTTAAGGTGCTGGTTCCTACCTTTACTACAATTCTCTTGAATTTTTTAAAATCGTTCCTCATCTTCCCAACTCCCCATAATCATTCGCTGAAGTCGAATTCCATATCTTTGATCTTGACCGTGTCGCCTTCCTTGATACCCTTTGCTTTTAACGCTTCATCCAACCCCATTCTGGCTGTGGTTCTCTGAAATTTCTGCAAATTCTCATCCTGACTGAAGTTAGTCATCTCAACCAAGTTTTCAATACGCTTGCCGGTAACCTGGAATATCCCGTCAATTACCTCTATTTCGAATGGTGATTTCTGCTCAAATCGCCTTATTAATCTGGTTTCTCCAATATGTTCTTCTGGCGGAATGCTCTTAAGAAGTTCGTATGTTCTTTCCACCAATTCATCAGTCCCTTGGCCAGTTGCTCCCGATATTCCAACTACCATATCACCGTATTTATCCTTAAGCAATTTAAATCTTTCTTGCGCTTCAGGTATATCCAGCTTATTGGCTACAATCAGATAGGGCCTTTTTAATAATTCCGGATTGAAAATCTCCAGTTCTCTGCGCAAAGCAGAGAAATCCTCCACAACATCACGCCCATCTACCTGGGCGGTATCCAATATAAAAAGCAAAACTCTGTTTCTCTCTATATGACGCAAAAAGTCGTGACCCAGTCCCACACCCTCATGAGCACCTTCAATTAAACCAGGAATATCAGCTATTACAAAAGAATCCTTGTTCTTGGTTAAAACTACCCCCAGGTTCGGAACCAGTGTAGTAAAGGGATAATCTGCTATCTTAGGACGGGCCGCTGAAACCCGGGAAATTAAAGTAGATTTTCCGGCATTGGGGAAGCCTACCAGTCCCACATCAGCAAGTAATTTTAGTTCTAATCGTATCCACTTTTCTTCTCCCAGCTCACCTTTTTCAGCCATGGCGGGAGCCTTGTGAATAGCATTGGCAAAACGGCTATTGCCTTTACCTCCTCGTCCGCCGCGGGCAATAACAGCTTCCTGCCCCGCAGCTGTAAAATCGACTATACTTTCATTAGTATCGTCATCAATTATAATTGTGCCAACTGGGACCTTTACAATCAGGTTTTCTCCCCAGGCTCCATGCTGGTTCTTGCCCATTCCATGGACACCTCGCTGAGCCTTAAAATGCTTCCGATATTTGAAATCCATCAGGGTATTTAAACCTTCATCTGCCACAAATATCACATTACCGCCTCGCCCTCCATCCCCTCCATAAGGTCCGCCCATGGGCACAAATTTTTCCCGGCGAAAAGCAACGCAGCCATTGCCACCGTCTCCGCCCTTTAGATATATCTTAGCATGATCAATAAACATTTACTCACTCCTTGTAATCCTAATCCTCTTAGGAACCTGCCCCCATCCGGCATATGTGAAGAACATCTCCACTCCCTGTTCGTCTTCATAAACAGATAGATATACCATCTTATCTTCATCCGATTCAACCTTCTCCTGTCTCAGGGCAGCCATACTATGGCAGGGTTCATCGTATTCTTTTAATATTTCCCAGGATACAATGTTTAAATCCTCGTAATGAAGTGTAATTCCCATATCATATGCCTTGTTGAGCTGCTCATAGAAATAGAGGGCCGCTTCTGGCTTTAGGGCTTCAAATAATACTCTTTCCGAGCTCATTTTCTCCATAACCGCCCGCAGATAGTCTTTTACCCGTTCCGGTTGGTCTAAATCCAAATATCCCCCAATCACTTGCAGATGATTGGCAAAATCATGTCTCACTCTTCTTAATAGATTTGCCACCTTTGCAGCTTCCAAAGCTTCACACCCCAATTTTGCTTTTTTGTTATTCCTAATAATAACAAAAACCCCTGAAATATTCCAGGGGCTCGTAATATCATGTGCTTATGGCAATATACTTTTAAAGGGCTGTGCTTTCTTCAATTGCCACCGGGTAAACACTAACCTGTTTTTTATCACGGCCTTTTCTCTCGAATCTAACAATGCCGTCCACGGTGCAAAACAAAGTATCATCTCCGCCAACCATAACATTTTTGCCAGGATGAATCTTGGTTCCTCTCTGTCTAACTAGTATATTTCCAGCTAAAACAAACTGTCCATCGCCTCTCTTAACACCAAGACGCTTGGATTCACTGTCTCTGCCGTTTCTGGAACTACCAACACCTTTTTTATGTGCAAAGAGTTGCAGATCAATTTTAAACACTCTCATAACCTCCCAATAAGTACTTTAATATATTGTGGATAATTATCCTGCAGGGAAACCAGACCTGCCTCCATAGTTGATAAGATTATCTGTGCTTTATCAATGTCTTTAGCATCCAGGTCAGGGAGTCTGCATTCCATCCAACCATCTCGGACCTCATAATACGGCGGCTGAGATAAATGCTTCTGTAAACCAATCAATGCTGTTCCGGTAATTGCTGATACTCCGGAGCAATATATATCATTGCCGCTAGTTTCATAACCAGCATGACCCTGAACCCTAAAACCTATGATGGTGCCGCCATCATACATTACCTTTATCTGAACCATTAAGCTTCTATCTTGTCGATCTTGATTTTGGTATAGGATTGACGATGCCCTTGTTTCCTGCGATAATTTTTCCTTTTCTTGTACTTATAAACAATAATTTTCTTGGATCTGCCCTGCTCAATTACCTCAACCGTGATACGGGCATCCTGGAGCAGCGGGGTACCGATTTTTATTCCATTATCATCTTTAAACATAAGAACCTGATCCAGAGTAAGTTTTTCTCCGGCTTCACCGGCTAACTTCTCGACCTTAATAATGTCTCCCTCGGCAACCTTGTACTGCTTACCACCTGTTTGAACAATTGCGTACATTAAAACACCTCCACATTTTTTAGACTCGCCGATCCCAAGGTAGGCTTAGAAGCCATTTAGGAACTATCAAGAAATAAATCCGCCAGAGTATTCTGCCATATTTATTTCTCGATAGTCCCGTTAACCCGAACCGCGCGGTTGCAAAAACGCGCAACCATTTAAATAAGTTAACACAGAAAGTACTGTTCGTCAACCATTCTGCTGGTTGGTTGTTGTGCTTTGGAGTAAAAATTCTATACAGAGGATATCTTATAATCATCCAGATTTAGTTTATTATTGGGTACCAGTCTTATTTCCTTGCCGGTTTCTTTGCGAATGTAACCCAGGCAATTATCATCATCAGTAATACATTCCATCAGACGAGGGTGTAACTCGCATAAAATCGCATCGTTTTCCAAGTATCCCATGTTAGCCAGTTTTCTTTTAATTTCGCTGGCCAGTGATACAATATTTATCGTATAGCCACTTCCGTGACAATTCCTGCATTCATCGTTATAAATCTGAGCAATACCATGGCGGGATTTTTTACGTGTCATTTCCAGAAAACCCAGCCCGGTCATTCCAATAATCCGCGAATGCACCTTGTCCTTCTCCAATTCCTGACGAAGTACCGCAATCACATCTGCTTCATTTTGCTTTTCTTTCATATCAATAAAATCTATTAGAATTATGCCTCCCAGGCTTCGCAGTCGTAATTGTCGGGGAATCTCGGCTGCAGCTTCCACGTTGATTCTATAGATCGTTTCTTCAAAATCATTTTTGCCGGTAAATTTGCCGCTATTAACATCTATTACAGTCATTGCTTCAGTTGCATCGAAAATCAGATACCCTCCGCTTTTTAACCATACCTTGCGCCGCAAGGCTTTACGAATATCCTTTTCCAGATTATGTTTTTCAAACAAGTCACCTTCGATAAACTTTACGCTTGCGGAGTAGCCCGCATCCTGGTCAGCAATAAACTGTTCTACTCTGTTTTTAAGCTTGAGGTTGTTGACAATAATATGACGGACATCTCCATCGATGTAGTCCCGCAAGGCTCTTTCAATCACATCAACATCCTCATAGATCATTTGGGTGGCTTTCATTTTATCATAGCGGTTCTTGATATCCTGCCAGATCTCAATTAGTTTGTGCATTTCGCCCATTATTTCACAATCATCAGCTTCCAGGCAGGCTGTGCGAAGAATAATTCCTACCCGCTCAGGTTTATCATGTTCAATTAATCTGCGTAGATGCTCTCTGCGCTCATCGCCTACTATTTTACGGGAAATTGAAACCTCTTGCTGAAATGGCAATAAAACCAGAAAATGCCCGGGAATGGTAAGATTACCTGTAACTCGGGCACCCTTTTCGGCAAATGCTTCTTTTTTTACCTGTACCATGATATCCTGCCCGCTTTTCAATACGTCTGCAATGTTAGCACCTTTGTGGGCGGACACCCGAGCCAGATCGCCTAAATGAAGAAATGCATTCTTAGACATTCCAATATCGATAAACGCACAGGAAAGACCTGGTATAACGTCTTTTACCCGGCCTTTATAAACATTGCCCACATTTTCTTGCTGATCAGCCCATAATATTTCTACCAGGCGATCATCTTCCACAATTGCAACCCTGGATTCCCAGGGATATACTTCAGCAATTATATCTCTCACTAATACTACACCTTCTCTAAGGGCGAATAATAATGCTCTCCCTTTCTAATATAATTCCCCCGGCGCCAAAAATCCAGCATATATTTTTTATTAATGCCATATTGAACAAAAACATCCAGTATTTCATCAAACCTAATATTTAGTGGTTCATTCACGCTAACTCTCGCCATTATTATCTCCACTTCGTCCTGGCGCTCTGCATTTATATCATAAAGACCCGGCCGTAAATCCTTGGTAAGCATTTTGTTTTTACCCTTGCTATTTACCAGAATCTTATCCTGGCTTAAAATCTGAGCAGCGATATTTTCGAGATCAAGACCGGTGCACTGCATCATAAAAATATAATCAGCGGCATTGATCACCTTCATAAGGGCAGGAGCCAGCGGCAATATTTCACAGCATTTTCTTATATAAATGCCAGGAGGCAGAGCCTGGTTCATTGCCTCAATAAAATCTGCAATTGGCATCGGCTTAATATCCAGATCGAAATACTCTTTCTGACCCCAAACTCCTACTGGCAATATCGTCCCCAAGGACATCTTTATGTGAGGATTAAAGCCTTCACTGAGTAGGTAAGGTATCTTGGCCCTACGCAGGGTTCGTTCCATTAAATGCATCATATCTAGATTGGCCAGGAACTTTAAGTGTGGCCCAACGCTATACTCTGCCCTTAAGCGCATATTACGCCTCCTCCTTTAGATCAATAAAGACTCCAAAATCACCACAAATTCCACAGTCTACACAGCCCGCCTGACGGCAGTCAGGCGTAAGCTCAGCTGAATTGGCCATTTCATATTGTTTATACAAATAAGCCTTGCTTACCCCGGTGTCAATAAAATCCCAGGGGAAAATCTCATCGTAAGACCGTTCCCTTAAAGTATAGAAATCCGGCTCTATATCTAAATCAGCAAACGCTTCCATCCACTTGTCAAATTTAAAATACTCTGACCAGCCATCGAATTTGCAGCCTTTTTGCCAAGCCTTATAAATTACCTGTGCTATTCTGCGATCACCACGGGCTATAGTCCCTTCTAAGATACTGATGTGACTGTGATGAAAGCTTAGCTTTACATTTTTTATCCTGTGGCACTGTAAATGTCTGCGTTTCTCCTCTAGTTGTGCAAAGCTGTTTTGGGAACTCCATTGAAAAGGAGTATGTGCCTTAGGCACAAAACAAGCCAGACTGGCTCTGATTTCTACTGATCGGCGCGAAAAGTGTTTGCCGATATCCCTAACCTTGATAAGCAATTCCAGAATACCGTCCAGATCAGCCACCGTCTCAGTGGGTAATCCCAGCATAAAGTAGAGCTTAATCGAGTTCCATCCTGACTTAAAGGCTGCATCAGCGGCCCGGAACAAATCATCTTCATTAACATTTTTATTAATTACATCGCGTAGCCGCTGAGTTCCGGCTTCCGGTGCCAGAGTCAGCGTAGTTTTACGAACCTTCTGCACCTCATTGGCCAGCTCAATAGAAAAAGCATCTACTCGCAGAGAAGGGAGTGCAACCCCTATGCCTAGTTTTCCATAGGTCTTAACTAAATCTTTGACCAGTGGGTTTACACCAGAATAATCCAAGGTGCTCAATGAAGTCAGTGATATCTCGTCATAGCCGGTATTCTGCAATTGAGCCTGAGCCTGCCTTTTAAGCGTTTCCAGGCTTTTTTCCCGAACCGGGCGGTATACGATACCCGCATGGCAAAATCTACAGGCTCGCTGACAGCCCCGCATTACTTCCAAGACTGCGCGGTCATGCACAATCTCCATATAAGGTACGATAGGTTTGTCTGGAAAATAAGCAGCATCAAGGTCTTGTACCAAGCGTTTGCGTACTCGTTCCGGTACATCACGATTTTGGCTAAGCATCGCTTTAATAGTACCATCTTCCTTATACTCAACCGAATACAAGCATGGAACATAGACTCCTTCAATGGTGGCTAGCTTAAGGAGTTTATTTTTACGGTCAAGTTCCTGGTTTTGTTTTAAACAATCCAGGAACTCCAGGATTAAATCTTCTCCGTCGCCTATCATAAAAGCGTCAAAGAACTCCGCAAATGGCTCCGGATTAAATGATACCGGTCCGCCGGCAACAACTATGGGATCGTCTTCCTGGCGATCTTTTGACCAGATCGGTATAGTGCTTAAATCCAGCATATTTAAAACATTACTGATTGACAGTTCATATTGGAGAGAAAACCCTACCACATCAAATTTTTTCAAGGGAGTGTAGGTTTCCAGGGAATATAGAGGGATCTTTTCTTCACGCATTATTGCTTCCATATCTGGCCAGGGTGCAAAAGCCCTTTCCATCAAGTTATTGCTTTTTTCATTTACTACCCCGTATAGTATTTTGCCCCCTAAATGGGACATGCCTATCTCATAAACATCCGGAAAAGCAAAGACCATTTTAATATCGCTTTGCTCCCAGTCCTTTTTTATCATATTTAGTTCACCGCCCACGTAACGTGCCGGTTTGGACACACGTGGCAATATATCTTTAAACAGCCTGTTCTTCATACCCAGCCTCCAGCATTAAAAATCATTGTTACTATCTTATCATAAAACCAGTCTGCATACTCAAGAGCCAGTCAAAAAGTCACCCCCCGGCAAGAGCCCCGGGCAAGGGGACGGTTCTTTTGCCTGCATGATTATTTCTTAATATCATCAATATAAGGACGGTAATGATAAATGACCAGACAGAAACGTAAAAGTGAACCCGTTGAGAATCAAAGCTATTTGATAGGTGTTATAAGGTATATCCATAACAATCCTTTAAAACAAACCTATCTCAGCTAACCATCGCGACCCTACTGGGAATAAACAAAAGCACTGTTGAACGGCAGAAACGAAAGCAGGCAAAAGAACCGTCCCCTTAATAGCAGTCTTTTAAAGTGCTGCTCGGTCCTTTGTCCAGGTAACACTCAATTACTTCTGATTCAGTGAAGATGTTTATCAAGTGGCCATAATCATCTACGGCCATGATGGTCAGATAGTAAGTGGGCCGGGTAGATTCGAGGATCTTTTTCAGCAAAGTAGTTGGCTGGCTTACTATTTGCTGGGATGGCAGTATGCCGTTATTGGCAAGATCATTCTTCTTCTTCACCAAAAAACGCATGAAAGCGAAAACCAGAAGTTTACTTTCACGATGGGCAGCCCAAAAAAGCAGTATGCCCACGATTAAGTAGTTAAGCCCCATCTGTTGGCGATATATTAAATATGAGCCATATATAATTATCCCCAAAGCTATAAACTTCCCTACTCGGGCTGCACTTACAGTAGCTTTCTTATAGCCAATTCTGGTAGATAAAAGAGCCCTTAAAATTCGCCCGCCATCCAAAGGCAAAGCCGGGCAAAGGTTAAATAGCCCCAGAAATAGATTAATATTGATAAACATCGGTAAATAAGCTGAAATATAATTAGGTTGCAGAAAATAGAAAATCCCAGCCAGGGAAAGACTTACCAGCGGCCCGGCCAGGGCGATATAGATTTCGCGCTCAGGTTCAAGTCCAGTGAAATCTTCAATCTTGGCCTGTCCTCCGAAGGGTAAGAGTTCAATTTCAGCAACCTTCACCCCCAGAATCAAAGCTATTACCGTATGACCAATTTCATGAACCAGAACCGATCCAAATATAAATAGGACTTCCCATCCCAGTCCCAGATAAAAATATACGGCACACAACAGCATAAAGTAGATATTAAATTTTATACGAACCCCGGCAAATCTCCCCAATAACATAGCTATTTAAAAATGCTCTGCGGGTTTACCGATCCATCCTTGCCCCTGATTTCGAAGTAAAAACTTTCTCCCGTTCTCCCTATCGACTCTTCATGACCAATAGTGCTGCCTTTATCTGCCAGTACCTCTCTTAGCCCTCCGTATAAGGAGTATATGTCAGCATCATGCTTAATTAGTATCGTTGCTTGATCTTCATCATAAATAATATCTACTACTTGGCCTTCTAAGACAGGCCTTATCACGGTATCATTTTTTACTTTTAAAAAAATGCCCGGATTAAATTTCTGTTTGCGTTCTTCTTGGTTCCAATGCCAGCCGTAGCTTCGTTCTATATCGATATATTCGCAGGGTCGCTGCAAAACATTGTGGCTTGATACTGATAAAGCTTCGTTCAAATCAAAGGTTCCAGGGAGTTTTATATAACGATTTACTAGCTTGCCTACATCATATTTATTATCCATCATGTACTCTAAAACCGGTTCTACCAACTTCCGGCTGCTATGTTCCGATTGCATTATTATTCCAATCATGGTTATCAGCAGAATAACCGCCAGCATTCTTAATTTAAAACTGTGCAACATATTAGTCACCACCCCCGGCTTTTATAAAATATATAATTCATGGGGTTGATTTATTCCAAAGACAGAAGATATTATAAAAAGCAAGTAAGGAACGGCTATTAATAAATAAACCGTTCCTTAGGTTCTAAATAATATTGAATCATATCTATTTTGCAGCTTTTACAACCTTTTCGTAAACGCCCTTGGGGAGAAATATCCCTGCATATTCGAGAATCCTATCAATGGTGAGCAATAAATTATCATTGCCATCCCAATATTCCAATAACAAAGAACGCTCTACACTGTTCATGAATCTTTTTAAAACTAATGCTACCAGGAACAGATCATCAATCTGACCCAAAAAAGGTATAACATCAGGCAAAAAATCCAAAGGGGAAAATACATACGCGATTGTTCCTAATAACAAGGCTTTTTCTTTTAACAATACCCTCTTATCTCCTACTAAACGGTAGAGCATCTTTATAAAACTAGGTATCAGCAATATTACCTCTTTTGCACCTCTTTGAGCTATTTCATTTGCCATTAATAAATTAATCACCTCTTAAAAAGATTTAGAAAACTATCTTCTTACCTCTAATATTTACACTCAGTATTAAACCTAACCCTATCATATTAGTAAGCATAGCACTCCCGCCATAACTTACAAACGGCAAAGGAATCCCTGTTATCGGCATAATACCGATTGACATACCAATATTTTCAAATATGTGAAATAGCCACATGGCAGTAACACCAGTAACAACCAGGGTTCCATACAACTCGCGGGCATTATAGCTTATTATCACTGCTCTTACCAGCAAAAGTCCAAAAAGTATAATAACTGCTGCAGCGCCAATAAATCCTAATTCTTCACCAATAACCGCATAAATAAAGTCAGTATGCCGCTCAGGCAGAAAATTTAATTGCACCTGAGTTCCATTAAGCAAGCCCTTTCCCAACCAGCCGCCTGACCCAATAGCAATCAGAGACTGAATGGTGTTCCAGCCGGCTCCCCGTCCTCCTTGTCCGTCCTGGTAGGGGTCAATAACTACCTTAAGCCTATTGAATTGATAATCGTCCAGAGGCAGCCACAAATCATACTGAAAGTGCAAAAACAACAGCAAGGCAATAAAAAGTAAACCTCCGCCAATTAGTTTGAGTAATAATTGCGGATTAACTCCAGCAATGAACATCATCATAATAGTAATAGCTATATAAACCAAAGCAGTTCCCAGGTCGGGCTGCAGCATTATAAGGACAAAAGGCAAGCCCATATAAAAAAAGCAGGGCAGTATTTGAGAAAAGGTATGTAACTCCCCTTTGCGTCTCTGCAAAAAATCTGCAAAGGCAACAATTAACAGAATCTTAGTAAATTCAGCCGGTTGTAAGGCTGGAAGTCCTCCCAGGCTGATCCACCCCGTAGTGCCGCGCACCTCCTTGCCAAAGACCAATACCCCAACCAAAATCAAAATAGAAAGAATGTACAAGTGTTTACTGTATTTCTCCAGTTGTGAATAGTCAAACCTAATTATAAAAATTGCCAGTACTATCCCCGCCAGCAAGAATACTGTTTGTTTTTTCACATAATAATAGGCATCGCTGCTTATTCCACTGCTGGCACTGGATAGGGTTACCAGTCCTAATACTAAGATTAGTAATAAAACCAGTAGCAGATATTTATCTAAAAGTTTTAATCGTTTTAAGTTCAAGCCCTTACTCCTCCCTGATTAATTATAATAGCAAGAAATTTATAATGTCCAGCCTACAAATATCGGTAAGGGATTATTCTCAAGGACAATAAAAGACGGTTTTTCAAATACTCGGCCAATGTACTGAAAAACCGTCTTTTTGTTTTATAAATTTGTAATCGCTAATTAGCCGTTGGAAGCTCTTTTTAAGCCCTTTATGGGTATATTGGCAACCAAAGCTACTGAATCATCTTCATTCTCCAGGTTAACTAACAGGCTTTCAACATCTATATCCATGTATCGCTGTATGACCTGAATTAAATCCTCTTTTAAAGCATTAATTACTTCAGGCGATACCATGCTGCGATCATGAATAAGAAGTAGCCGTAAGCGTTCCCTGGCTACATCCTTGCTAGCCGTTGCGTCTCTGCCAAAGAATCTGGCTATTATATCAAACAAGCTAACACCTCCTTCGTTATCTGGCTAACATTAGCATTCTTCTAAAGCGGGCAACAATATTGGATGATTCCTGCAGCGAGTACATAGGTACTTCTTCCCCCATTGTCCTCTTGGCAATTCGGCGGTAAGCCTCTCCTGCCCGTGAAGTACTGCCTATCACTGCCGGTTCTCCGCGATTGGTAGAGATTACTATAGATTCATCTTCTGGAACAACACCCAAAAGTTCAATGGACAATATATCAATAATGTCAGATATATCCATCATGTCGCCTCTTTTTACCATCTTGGCACGAATACGATTAATAATAAGCTTAATCTCAGATAATCCAGCCGCTTCCAGAAGCCCAACGATGCGATCGGCATCCCGCACAGAAGAAACCTCGGGAGTAGCAACAACAATCGCAGCATCTGCTCCAGCTATAGCATTTTTAAACCCCTGTTCAATTCCAGCCGGACAGTCTACCAGGATATATTCAAACTCTTCCCGCAATTCATTAGTCAGATTCCTCATCTGGTGTGGAGTAATCGCATTCTTATCTTTAGTCTGCGCAGCCGGCAGAAGACAAAGCCCCTCAAATCTTTTATCCTTGATCAGGGCTTGCTTCATTCTGCAATTAGCATTGACCACATCAACAATGTCGAACACTATTCGGTTTTCCAGTCCCATAACAACATCCAAATTTCTTAAACCGATATCAGTGTCAACCAATACCACTTTTTTATTCATCATGGCCAATGCTGTACCTAAATTGGCGGTAGTAGTTGTTTTTCCCACCCCACCTTTGCCGGAAGTAATAACCAAAACTTTACTTTTCATACGTAAGCCTCCCATTATATTTTTAACTTTTCAATAACAACTTTTCCAGCCTTAATACGTGCTAATTCTGGACTATTAACTGCTATTTTATCTCCATCCGGAGGTCGGGTAATATGATTGGCAATCCTGAGCTGAATAGGATTTAAGCGAAAGGCTGCAACTACTGACTTTTCATCTCCTAAAGCCCCTGCGTGAGCCATACCTTTTAAGGCTCCCATAACCAGAATGTTTCCGCCTGCGATTACTTCAGCCCCAGGATTTATATCTCCCAAAATGACAACATTTCCACGCGAAAATATATTTTGCCCAGATCTTAAATGACGATATATCAGGGTAGTGTCACCTGGTTCAAGCAGGTTATGTGCAAGCGAATTAATTACATTATCATGGTAATCCCTTGGCTTTGAACTGTTTCTTAATTCCTTTAGCTGTAAACCGTGTTCCTCCAATATGGATTCTAAGAGTCGTAACTGTCTTTCCGTTAATCTCTTAGTACCGGTATCAATACAGACCTGAGTTTCATCTGCATATCTTTCCAAAATGGCTAGACTTCTTTCCAATTCCGTTATCATATCGTCCAATGTGTTATATTCACTGAGGTCTATTATAATTTCTGAATCTCTGCCTCCTGCCAAAACCTCCACAGACATGGCATGTCCTCCCATCCGCATATAAAATAAGTTGCAAGCAATCTTCATCTTATCCATCCACTTCTATTTTTTGTATTATTTTCCTCCCGAGAATAATAAGACATTGATGGTTATCGGATCTGATTATTGCTTTTGGGGTCGTTTCACCATTACAAAATTGTTTTTATATCCGACAAGGGTTTCGACCTTATGAGATTGGTTGTAACACCAAAACAGATGACCTGCACGAGAAGACAGCATTAATGATTATAGGTGTATCTATTTATAACGACATCATAACCCGCAGCTGTCTTCATTTTTAGGTTGATTAAGTAAGCTATGCCTATACCACGGCATCTCCAGCGGCAAACCTTGCCACGCTTATATTGTTAATAATGTCGAAAATATTTTATCGGTCTGCCAAAATAAGACTAATTAACCAATTTTATTAAGCAGGAACTTTTCCACATAATGTCTAATATTTAATTATGTTACATTTATGATTCTACAAAGCTTGCCAAAATTACAAAACGCTGCCACAGGTACGTCCTTCTAAGTAATGAATATTTAAATGCGTTCATATTCTATATATATATCTGTTATCCGAGGGGAAGAATAATGCGTTATACCCTGGCTGAGTTAGTTGACATAGCTCAACTCCAGCAATTAATAAGCCACTTTTATGATATTACTAAGATAAGCTCAGCTATTATTGATGTAGACGGTAATATCTTGGCTCGAACCGGTTGTGAGGATATCTATGCCAATTTTCTGCTCATAAATCCTGATACTGAAAAACCCTGCCAGCAGAGTGCAGATTCAATATCAAGCCATCTGAATGAAGGCTCTAATACTGCCAGTAAATGTCCCAACAGACTAATTAACTGCGCAGCACCAATTATGATCGAAAACCATCATCTGGGAACTGTCTGCATGGGACAATTTCTGACTGAACCTCCCAACCTGGAATATTTCCGCAAGCAAGCACACAAATATGGTTTTGACGAAGAAACACACTTGCAGTCCATAGCCCAAGTCCCAATCCTACCTGCTGTCAATGTGAAATCAGTCCGGGCCTTCCTAGCAGAATTTGCCCATCTGGTGGCCGCCATGGCCATGGAAAGAATGCGCCAATTTGAATCAGAGAAAGCCACCCATCAACATGAGGAACGTCTGCAGCTAGTTTTGGGAGCCAGCAATGACGGTTTCTGGGATTGGGATTTGGAAACCAACCGGGTTTACTTTAGCCCGCGCTGGGGAGAAATTTTAGGCTATTCACCGGAAGACATTGAACCCAGTATTCACTTTTGGAGAAAAATTACCCATCCTGAGGATATGAGTTTTGCCTCCCAGGCTTTGAAAGAACACCTGCGCGGCAATACCCCTTACTATGAAGTGGAACACCGTCTGTTGACTAAATCAGGGGAATGGAAATGGATTTTGGATAGAGGCAAGGTGGTGGCCCGAGGTAAAAATGGCAGGGCTTTGCGAGTAGCCGCTACCCATCTGGATATCAGTGAACGTAAGCGAACTGAAAAAGAACTGAAACAGAAATCCGATGAGCAGGTATTATTATTGGATAATATTGAGACTCAGGTATGGTACCTTAAAGACCCTATAACTTATGGAGCAGTAAACCGGGCGAGAGCAGATTTTTGTGGATTTGCCAGGGAAGACCTGGAATATAAACCCCTGTTTGATATTTTGTGCCGGGAAGAAGCCGCTGTGTGCATAGCCGGAAACATACGAGTTTTCAAAGAAAAAGAACAGATTCATACCGAGGAATGGCTTACCAATGCCCAGGGAAAAAAATGTTTATTGTCCATAACTAAAACCCCAAAATTAAATACAACCGGAGATGTAGAATACGTTATAGCATCCGCCCAGGATATTACTGAACATAAAAAAGCGGAAGAAGCCCTGCGCACCTCAGAGGAAAAGTTCTCCAAGGTCTTCTATGCCATACCGGGTTTAGTCTCGCTAACCACGATTGAGGAGGGACGTTTTACAGAAGTAAATGATCATTTCCTTGAAGTCACCGGCTTTAAGCGCGAAGAAATAATCGGGCATACCTATACAGATTTAGGCATCTGGGATCCCGGCCAAAGTGAAAAAGTGGTGCGCGAGCTCCTGGAGACAAGTTCCGTTCGTAATATGGAGATCCATTTACGCATCAAATCAGGCGAAATACGGGTGGGGTCTTTTTCCGGAGAAATGATTATGGTTGGCGGTGAGCCATGCATGCTGGCCATTACCCTGGATATTACTGAACGCAAAGCTGCCGAGGACAACCTTCGGTATTTCAGTCTGCATTGCTCTCTTACTGGCGTCTACAACCGGACCTACTTTGAGCAGGAGATGATTCGTCTGGATTCTGGGCGTCATCTGCCGGTCGGGATAATAATGTGCGATGTGGATGGATTAAAACTTGTAAACGATACCCTGGGGCATAAAGCTGGTGATGAGCTCCTTAAAACTACCGCCAGGATAATCCAGGATTGCTTCCGGGAAGAAGATGTGGTAGCTCGCATTGGCGGTGATGAATTTGCAGTATTACTCCCAGGCAGTGACCGTATTAATGTAGAAAGCGCCTGCCAGCGGATTCACTCAGCGGTTGTTCGGCATAATAATATGAATCCGGGAATCCCCCTAAGTATATCGGCAGGTTGCGCGGTCAGTACAGGAACAAAGGTAAATATGAAGGAATTATTCCGGGAAGCAGATGACAACATGTACCGCGAGAAGCTACACAGCCGTAATAGCGCCCATAGTACTATCGTGCAAACATTACTTAAAACTTTGCAGGCAAGAGACCTTGTTACCAGTGGACATGCGGAACGTTTACAGGACTTAATTATATCCATGGCTAACGTAATCGGCTTGCCTGAACATAGAATAAACGACCTGCGTTTGTTAAGCCAATTCCACGACATTGGCAAGGTAGGGGTACCCGATAGCATACTTTTAAAAACAGGTGCTTTGTCACCGGAGGAGTATTCAGTAATGCAGCGTCACAGCGAAATCGGCCATCGAATCGCTCGGACAGCACCCGAACTTGTACCCATTGCCGATTGGATACTCAAGCATCATGAACGGTGGGACGGACACGGTTATCCTCTGGGACTCAAAGGCAATGAAATTCCTCTGGAATCCAGTATCTTAGCTATTGTCGACGCCTACGATGCCATGACTAATGATCGTCCTTATCGCCGGGCAATTAGTTGCCAGGAAGCTGTCGCAGAACTCAAGAGATGCGCAGGTACCCAGTTTAACCCGCAATTGGTGGCCTATTTTATTCAAGTGCTGGAGAATACCCTTTTAAAAAATCCTTAACAAGCCTACTGGTTACGGCTTGTTTTGTCATCCGTTTTCGCGGAGGCCTTCTGGGCAATTATTTGGGCATAATGATCCTTCAACCCAAAATACTGTTCAAAAACCTCTTTAGCAACCCAGCCGGCAGAATCGCTGCCATGCTGGCCATATTCAACCACTCCGGCAAATGCAACCATTGGATCATCCGCCGGTGCAAAAGCTATAAATACTCCATGAAATTCGCTAAGTTGGTTATCACCCACCCGATTGGTCTGTGCGGTGCCGGTTTTAGCCCCCACTTGAATTGCGGAAGGAAAATCACCAAAAAGGAAACTTGCGGTTCCGCCCGGTTGGGTTACTTGCACCATGGCTCTTTTTGTTTCCGCCAGGGTTCGGGGAGTAACCGCAACCTGCTTTATCAACTCTTTATCATTTTCCAGCAATACTTTTTTATCTGGATTGGTTATCGACTTCAAAATATGGGGACGTAATAAATCCCCGCCATTGGCTATAGTTGCAACGTAATTCGCCAATTCCATAACCGTATAATGGTTTGCTCCCTGACCGATTGACATGTTGAAGGTATCAAAAGACTGCCAATTAGTATCAAAATTGTAGTCAATACGATATTGTTCTTCCAGCTTGGCCTTTTCATTTTTCTTCTGTTTTTCCAAATCATTTTTCGTCTTTTCATCAGTAGCTGCTGACAGCAGTTGGTCATATTTTGCCTCAAGTTGTTTTCTCAGGGAGTCATATTTGCGATTAATGAGCAGGTCATTTAAATCCTTTTTCCAGGTTGGAGTAGGGACTAGCCCCTGTGCTTCAAAAGGCAGATCGATCCCCGTTTTAGCCCCCAGCCCGAATTCATGGGCTACTTTTATTATAGTCTCATTTCCAGCCCGGCGTCCTATTTCCTGAAAGTATGTATTACATGATCGTGCCATGCCGCTGTAATAATTCAGATTGCCATGCACCCCGGTACAAGGTATGTAAGGAGCGATCCAATAGGCCCCCTTGCAGTTGACCAAATCGCTGAGGGGGTCAATAGTGCCGGACTCAAGAGCCGCCATGCCGGTAATTGGCTTAAATGTCGAACCGGGGGGGTAGGTAACCTGAATGGCGCGGTTTAAGGCTGCTCCCGGGTCAAGAGGTTTGTAGGCCGTTCCCTGCGGAAAATAATAAGCGGCTAATTGGCTGCTAATATTACCCTTCCAGTCATCCGGCCGCAAAGCCGGGCTGCTGCTCATTGACAGGATTTCTCCTGTTTTGACATCCATTAAGACAGCTGAACCCACGCGAGCTTTAGGATATTTGCTTTGCAGACGGGTTAGGTGAGTCTGAAGAGAATGCTCCATTACTGTCTGTAGTTTTAAATCCAGAGTCAGATTGAGATTATTGCCGGGAACCGGCTCCAAGGTAACGAGCTCTCCTACCGGTCTGCCCTTAGCATCTACCTCTACCCGGCGTGCCCCGTCCTGTCCTCTCAACTCATTTTCATACTGTTTCTCAATGCCTGACTTGCCTATTAAACTGTTAAGATTATATTTTTCGCTGGCATTAGCCAGTTCCTCTGAGTTTATGGAGTGAATATAACCCAAAACATGACCTGCCAGAGAATCCTGGGGATATACCCGAAAAGGCTCAATGGTAACTGCTACCCCTGGCAGCGATTTGCGATCTTCCTCCATTTTCACCACCAGATCCCAGGGGATATCGCGTACGATTATCACCGGCTCAAAAAGTCTGAATTTCTGCAGCTCAATTTTTTCTTTAATTGATGCAACCGTTATCTCAGGATTATAAGGGTTTATAATAGTTGCCAGCTTCTCTACTATCTGATCCTGCTCAATTATGCCTGGATAGGTTAAACTCAAAGTATAAACCAATTGATTGGCAGCCAAGGTTTCGCCATTCCGATCGTATATTTCTCCCCGGGGCGCTTTTATAGAAACCAGTCTGATTCTATTTTCCTTGGCTTTAGTCTGGTATTCCTCACTATAAACCAGCTGTACAATAACCAATCTAAAACATAATACTGACAATAACCCAATAATAATATAGGCATAAATTTTTAATTTTGTCTTTAGCTCTAGCTGTTTCATTTACCTCTCCCCTGCCTCTCTGAGTAATCCCCGGCTGGAAGAGCTGTAATACCACACGTACATGGGAATCGCTATCAGCGTATTATAAATACCCTGATAAATCATTTCAATAATAATAGAAATGTCCAAGTTAAAAACCTCAAAACTGGTTAATGACAGAATCAAGAGCAAGACTGAATTCAGGGCTGTACCAGCGATCACCCCTATTACTCCAACAAACAGGTTTTCTTTAAAAACATTGCCCTGCAAGCGGCCAACAATATAGGCGGTAATACCTTTACTAATGGAATTAATACCTATAAAGCGCCCAATATAGAGGTCCTCCAGCAGCCCGCAAATTACGCCGTATACCGTTCCCTTACGCTCTCCGTTTAAAAGAGCATAAAAGATTACCAGTACGAGTACCATATCCGGTATCGCACCAAATATAGTGATTGCTCTGAATATTGTTGACTGTAATAAAAGAGCCAGAAAAGGCAACAAGGCAAGTAATAAAAAGCGCATTAAGTTACGCCCCTTCGTCCTTAAGCTTATTCGTTATTATATTTTTTGATTATCAGCACTTCCTCTAACCTGTTGAAGTCCACAGCCGAACTAACTGTTGCTGATAATACCAGGCCATTGGACTCCTTTTTAACTTCCTGGATTGAGCCGATATGAATTCCGGGCGGATAAGTCTCCGATAAACCTGATGTAACTACATGCTCTCCAACTTTCACCTGGGAATAATATGGAATATTAATCATCCTCAGAGCACCATTTTCTCCCATTCCCTCAACAATGCCCCGGGTTTCGCGCGTTTCCTGTAAAATAGCACCTACTGCCATTTCTCGATCGGTTATCAACCATATTTGAGCTGAATTGGTACTTACGCTTACCACCCTGCCCACTAATCCATCAGGGTTTATTACCGGCATACCTCCCGTAATTCCATTTTCAGAACCCTTGTCGATTGTAATTATCTTATACCAGTTGTTAGGACTGCGGGCTATAATCCGGGCTGCCTCCAAGTCATATTGATGCTCTTGAGATTGTTTATAGGTTAAAAGACCTCTTAACCGCTCTACTTCGGATTTATTCTCTCTGAGCTGCTGATTTTCCATGCTTAATTGGTTATTTTGCATCTTAAGTTCTGCAATTTGCCCTTCCATATTCTTTTTCTGGGCAATTATAAGGTTTATTCTGTCATTTAAAGCTTGTAGTTTGTCTATTCCTTTTTGCAGAGGCGTATAACTATCCCGCACAAACCTTTCCAGGATCGTTATTTCTTGACGATTACTGGAGCTCAACTCCATAACTACAAGCAACAGTAATGCCGTTATTAAAATAGTCCAAAAGCTCTTTTTGCGCAGAAAATCAAACAAAACAATTCACCTGGCTATGAGTTCATTCTAGGGTTATGCAAAAGGCGCTTCAAGTCCTCAATATTTTCCAATACCTTGCCGGTGCCGCGAGCAACAGCTAATAAAGGATCTTCACATACATAAACAGGCATATTCGTTTCCTGGCTGATTAGCTTATCCAAACCACGCAGTAATGATCCTCCGCCAGCCAGTACAATTCCTCGATCCATTATATCCGACGCTAATTCCGGCGGAGTTTTTTCCAAACAGACTTTGATCCCTTCCAAAATTTGCTCTACTTTCTCTCTCAAGGCCTGTTGGATTTCAACAGATGATATATGCAAGGTCTTAGGCAGTCCGCTCACCAGATCACGGCCCCTGACTTCATACTGCTGTTCAGGCTCATCCCAAAGAGCTGATCCAATGTTTATCTTAATATTCTCTGCTGTACGCTCACCAATCAGCAGACTATAGTTCTTCTTCAGGTGTTGGATAATTGCATCATCCATTTTATCGCCAGCTACTCTTACTGATTTGGCAGTTACGATCCCCCCCAGGGAAATAACTGCAACCTCAGTGGTTCCTCCCCCGATATCCACAATCATATTGCCGGTAGGCTCATGTACCGGTAACCCAGCTCCAATGGCTGCTGCCATTGGCTCTTCCAACAAATAAGCTTCCTTGGCTCCGCCTGCCAGAGCAGCCTCTTTAACTGCCCTTTCTTCCACCGTGGTGCACCCCGTTGGTATGCTTATAACCACCCGTGGTTTGGAAAGGGGATTATTATTCCCCAGTGCTTTGTTAATAAAATACTTTATCATCGCCTGAGTAACATCGAAATCAGCAATAACGCCATCCTTCATAGGGCGAATCGCCACGATGTTGCCTGGAGTTCGGCCTATCATCTGTTTGGCCTCCTCTCCCACTGCTAATACTTTACCACTATTCTTCTGTATAGCAACAACCGATGGCTCAGTCAAAATAACCCCGCGACCTTTGAGATGAACCAGTGTATTTGCCGTTCCTAAATCAATACCCATATCTTTTCCGAAAATCACTGTGTTAAATCCTCCTTAAGCTTATAGCAAGCCTTTTTCTTTCAGACTGCAGTAAACATTTTCGCCAATAATCACATGATCCAATACCTCAATGCCCATAATATGACCAGCTTCAACCAGACGGCGGGTAATCTCAATATCTTCCCGACTGGGAGCCGGGTCACCGCTGGGATGGTTATGAGCCAATATAATTGAAGCAGCACTGCGTTTAACAGCAGTTTTAAAAACCTCACGGGGGTGAACAATAGAGCTATGCAAGCCGCCCACCGATATATCCTCTTTAACGATCAGTCCGCCTTTTCTATCCAAATAGAGAACCACAAAATGTTCCCGGTCATAGACCCGCATTTCTTGTACCAGCGTTTTTTGCACATCCAGGGGAGATCTAATCAGATTTCTGATTTCTACATCTATACTAATACGCCGGCCTATTTCCAGCGCAGCTTTAATGCTGGCAGCTTTTGCCAGGCCTATACCCTTTTCCTGTCTAAGTTCTTCCAGGCTGACTTCCTGCAACCGCCTTAATCCCTTATAGGTATCTAAAAGCCGGTTGGCCAGCTCCAGTGCACTGATTTCTTTAGTTCCTTTGCCCAAAATAATAGCCAGTAATTCATGATTGTTTAGAGTATTTTCTCCATGTGCCAGCAGTTTTTCCCGGGGGCGCATATTGGTGGGCATATCTTTTATAAGAGTGTTATATTGCATTAATCAATTACCTCCCATAAATTAATGCCTCTTAGAGCCAACCTGGTTTTTAGCCGGTTCAGCGGCAGACCTACTACATTGAAATAGCATCCCTCGATTCGTTCCACCAACAAAGCCCCGCGGCCTTGAATTGCATAAGAACCTGCCTTGTCCAACCATTCTCCGCAATCCAAATAACTATTAATTTCCTCGGCTGATAGTTGCCTAAACAATACACTGGTAACCTCACAACTCAAGTCTATAACCTTTTCTTCAATATCAAGAATACAAAGACCAGTGATTACCTGATGATACTGACCACTCAGGCGTGACAACATCATAAAAGCATCACCACGATTCTCGGGTTTTCCCATAATAATCCCTTCCCGAACTACTATAGTATCGGCAGCGATAATAATACCTTCATGCAACCGCCTGGATACTGCCTTGGCTTTACTAAACGCAATATACTGAGCTAATTCCGAGGGTGATACTGAAGTGGATATAGTCTCTTCTATATTCGCATTCATAGTGGTAAATCTAAGGCCAATTTGCTGCAATAGCAGCTTTCTTCTGGGTGATCCCGATGCAAGTATAATCTTCGGCACAGATTTTTCCTCATAATCTCTGGTAGAAAAACCAGGCTAATACAAAACCTATTATTGTAAAAAAATTGATATGCAACATAAACCCAAAGCTAAGTGAAAATACCTGGAGATCCATGGTAAAAGTGGGCAGACCCACACTTTGAACATGGCCCAGCATACTTAGAAAGGGCCATATTTTGACTATAGCATCTCCGATCCAGCCACCAATAATTCCTCCCAGGGCTAAAAGCAGCAATAACAATTGCCAGCCTGGATAAGTGCGATTCCTGCCTGCCACTGAACGACCTCCACTATGTATTTTTTCCAAGTGTAGCATTAGTATTAGGTAAAAACAAGGTTGATCAAACAGAGGGCTCTCATAACGAGAGCCTTATATTGTGTCATATTATTTATTAAAAGACAGGTTAAAGCTTAATACTTCCAGGTTCACTGACAAATCCACATTTCTTAATACAATTCCACCAGGCACCTTAAGTACCCGGGGAGAAAAATTGAGAATTGCTTTAACACCTGCGGCTACAAGTCGGTCAGTAACGTCCTGGGCAGCCACAGCTGGTACAGTTATAATGCCTACATCAATATTATATTGTTTAATCCTGGTATCCAATAATTCCAGTGGTTCAATCAAGACATCTTTAAGTTTGCTGCCCACCTTCTTCTTGTCATCATCCAAAATGGTACGGATTAAAAACCCTCTTTCCCTGAAGCCCTCGTACAAAGCCAAAGCTGAACCTAATTTACCAGCTCCGATCATTATTACATTCCATTTTTTATCCAATCCCAATATTTTCTTCAAATGTCCCAGTAGATCCTGAACCTTATAGCCAACTCCACGAGTTCCAAACTCACCGAAATAAGCCAGGTCTTTGCGCACCTGAGCAGAGCTCACTCCTACCCCACTGGCTATTTCTTCCGATGAAACCGTCTCTATACTCTCATCCTGCAAATGCTTAAGATGTCGGGAATAGATTGATAATCTCATAACGGTGGCTTCAGGAATTTTAAAGACCTTCAAATTCCCAACCCCCTTTTTTAGTTGTCATGTTTATTATGTAATTTTATTATAAAATATGCAAATAGAATTACAATGCATAAAAAAACCCTTCCTTTAATAAACAACAATATAATAGGGAGAGTAATTAAAAATGTATATTCAATTAAACGAACAATACTAATAATTTATAGCATAGGGTTGACATCAAAGCAGCTGAGGGTATAGTCACCAGCCAGGCGATAATAATCTGCCGGGCTATAATCCAGCGTACCCCTTTAAGCCTTTTAGCTGCACCTACTCCCATAATTGATGAGGAAACCACATGGGTGGTACTAACTGGTGCTCCCATCAGGCTGGCTGAATATATAACTGCCGCTGAAGTAAAGTCAGCCGCAAACCCATTAATCGGCTCAATACGGAATATTTTGCCCCCCATGGTTCTTATGATCTTCCAGCCGCCAACAGCAGTTCCTGCAGACATAGCCAGCGCACAGGAGATTTTAACCCATAGCGGAACATAAAAGCTGCTTATCATACCAGCGCTTACAAGGCTCAAGGCGATAATTCCCATTGATTTTTGTGCATCGTTGGAACCATGAGCAAAAGATGCCATACAAGCTGACAATATTTGCAGTCTTCTGAATTTATGGTTGGTTTTAACCGGCGATGATCTTTTAAAAACCCAAAAAAGCAAAGTCATGACTATACTGCCCATAACCAAACCAATAACCGGTGAACTAACCAATCCGGCCACAATCTTTAAAAAACCTTCCCAAAGAACCGCTCCTGATCCGCTCCTGGCAATTACAGCCCCTATTAATCCGCCTATCAGTGCATGGGAGGAACTGCTGGGAATTCCAAAAAACCAGGTAACCAGATTCCAGATAATTGCGCCAATAAGAGCTGCAATAATAACCAAAGGTACAACATCCTGAGAATCCACTATATTTTTTCCTATGGTGGCTGCTACTGCCGTACCACTAAGGGCTCCCAGAAAATTGAAGGTAGCAGCAATTAAAATTGCCATGCGGGGCGATAAGGCTTTAGTGGAAACTGAGGTTGCAATCGCATTGGCTGTGTCATGGAATCCATTAATATAGTCGAATGTCAAAGCAAGTACTACTATAACAATTACCATTACCAGACTAAACATATTTAATTACTATTCCCTTGATAATATTGCTGACATCCTCGCAATAATCAAGAGTGGTCTCCAAATGCTCATATATCTCTTTCCATTTAATCATATAAATGGGATCGTCGGTTTGCTCAAATAAACGAGCTATCCCGGCTCTGTATAGATTGTCCCCTTCATGTTCGTGGCCGCGTATTTTTTCACATGATAGTATTATCTCTTCATTATTGTCCTTCACATTCCGCAGACTGAAAACGGCCTTATTAATCTCTTTGGAAGCCTCTTCTAAAACATTCACCAAGGCAGGAATATATTTTTCCCTGGGTTGTTCGCACTTATAAATAACCATTTTTTCCATAATTCCCTGAATGTGATCCAAAACAGTATTTAATGATTGAGCTAAAGCCAGAATATCTTCCCGATCAAAAGGGGTTACAAAGGAATGACTAATTTGATCCATGACCTGAGCAAATATACGGTCACCTCTATGCTCAACCTTATTAATACGATCTAAGCTGGCGTTTGGATCATTCAGGTCAATAAAGTATTCTTTTAATATCAGGGTAGCTTCGCAGATGGCTTCGGCAGCTTCTTCAAAAAAATCAAAAAAGCGATCATCCTGAGGTTTCAATTTAAAAGCCAAATCAACACCTCCTTCAATTGTATACATGATACTAAATTAATTATAGCAATAGTTTTTGTTATTAATGTTAAGAAACTGTTAATTATTTCACAAATATTCGACGCGCTTGATCAAGTACATAAAAGGAGCCGGTTATCAATAAGTAGTCATCTTTACACATCTTTTCTAGTCCGCGATCTATAGCTGAGGGAATACTTTCTATTGCTACTACCGGTATATTGGGAAAAATGTGCTTCCATCTTACTTCCACCTCTTGCCAAGCCTTTCCCCTTGGTCCTTGCGGTCTGGTAACTACTGCCAGTCGGGTATTTTTCCCTAATTGCATTAAGATACCATCCCTTTCTTTATCATCTACCAATCCCAGCACCAATACCCTTTGACGATCAGGACAAAGCGTATTTAAGGAATCCGCTAATGCTTTGGCACCCTGAGGATTATGGGCGGCATCAGCTATAACCAAAGGATTATGACTGATTATTTCGAGCCTGCCTGGCATTACCAGGCTTCGCAGCGCATTCCTGATGCTTGGCTCATCCAGCCTAAAACCTTTTTGTTTAATCACTTGCAGAGCCGTAATTGCTGTAGCCAGATTGCATAGCTGATAATTACCTCGCAGTGCGAATCTCACCATCTCCATACTAATTCCCATACCTGTAATGGAAATGAATTGATCTTGCAGAACATTATTAGAATTGCCTGTCCGGTTGATCTTTATCTCTGAACTTGCAAATATTTGAGCATCTGCATTTCGGGCGCGACCGCTAATGACCATCCGGGCTTCTTCATCCATTTGGCCAACTACTACCGGCACACCCTTCTTTATGATACCGGCTTTATTAGCTGCAATCTCCTTCAAACTGCTGCCCAGAAATGAGGTGTGATCAAAATCTACCCCGGAAATAACTGATACCAGCGGAATAATCACGTTAGTAGAATCGTAGGTTCCTCCCATGCCAACTTCCAGTACAGCTATATCTACCTTTTCTGCCTGGAAATATTGAAAAGCCGCCGCGGTCAATACCTCAAATTCAGTAGGGTGGGACTCGCCTCTATCT
>JAQVWS010000014.1 GCA_028709585.1 Syntrophomonas sp.
ATATGAGAAGCAGCCTTAACAGCAGTAAAAGGGATTTAGATATAAAAAAGAGCGACCTGGAGGTACAGAAAAGAGAATTACAGGTAGCCATAGAAAGCCAGCAAGTCAAGAAGAAAATGCTGGCATCGCAATTAAGCGATAAAAAGATGATTTTGACTGATGTGCAGAAGGAAAAAGGAAAATATGCTCAAGCCCTGGAAGAACTGGCACAAGCCTCCCGTGAGGCGGAAGCAATGATCCGAAAGCTGCAGGGCAATACTTCAGGAGAACAGATCGGCACAGGAGCTTATACCTGGCCAACCCCCGGATCTACCAAGATTACTTCACCCTATGGCATGAGATACCATCCCATTCTGAAAACCCGCAAACTACATACCGGGGTTGATATTGGGGCTCCTCAAGGAGCAAGTATTATAGCAGCAGATAGCGGCACTGTGATATATTCCGGCTGGTTGGGGGCATATGGTAACGCCATAATAATAGATCACGGAGCGGAGATGTCCACTCTCTACGGGCACCAATCAGAACTGCTGGTCAGTGTGGGTGACGAGGTTTCCAAAAGACAGAAAATAGGACGGGTAGGCAGTACCGGATGGAGTACCGGCCCCCACCTTCATTTTGAAATCCGCGCCAATGGCAGCCCGGTAGATCCAATGAAATATCTATAACCGATGATTAGCTGAATAACATAGGAGCCGGACATAGGGAAGGCTGTCATTTTAGTGTTAACATCAAAAATGACAGCCTTCTTTGATGCTCTTGATGATAATTGTTTTCACTTCCTTATTAAGGTAACATATTAAAGATAGAGTATTAATAAAAATAGATTATGGTGGTGTGGCATTGAAAGAAAATAAAATATTGCGAGGGTTAACAACTTTTTTCTCCATATTTGGCCTATTGATATTTTTAAGCGGGGGCTATGTTATTGCGACTAACGTGAATGGTTGGAGCAGTTTGATGAGTGTAGTGGGTCTGATAAAGGCTGACTCACTCTACACCTCAACCAGTGAGAAAATGATTGAGGGAGCAACTGCCGGCATCGTAGCTTCGCTGGATGATCCTTATTCCAAATATCTTAACAAAAAACAGTGGCAGGAGCTGGAGATTCAGCTGAGTGCTGAATTTGGAGGAATAGGAGTATATGTGGTAGAAATGGAGGGGGGCAAGTTAGTTATTGTCTCGCCCATAAAAGGAACCCCGGCTGCCAAGGCGGGTTTAAAAAACGGTGATATTATTAGCAAAATCAATGGCAAGAGTGCGGTGGGCATGACTCAGGATGAAGCGGTGCAGCTAATGCGCGGCGACCCTGGAACACAATTGGATTTAAGTGTTTTTCGGACTGACGACGGGCAAGAACACGATTATAAGATCTTTAGAGAGATTATTAATGTTCCCTCCGTAGAAGAAAAGGTAATAAATGAATCACCTCTCCTGGGATATATTAAGCTGAATCAGTTTCATGCCCATTCCGCCCAGGAAATAGTAAAGAGCCTTAATAGTTTAGAAGAAAAGAAAATTAAAGGCTTAATTCTGGATCTTAGAGATAACGGAGGAGGAGACTTTGACGCAGCCCTGGCGATAGCTGATATTTTTCTGGATAATAAGGAAGTGGTAAGCGTCAAGGACGCTGATGACAAGGAAACAGTGCATAAAGCAGGAGCAAACAGCTATGCGGCACCGTTGCTGGTACTTGTGAACAAGAATAGTGCCAGTGCCTCAGAGATTCTGGCGGGAGCCTTGCAGGACAACGAACGGGCTGTGCTGGTAGGAGAAAAAACCTTTGGCAAAGGGTTAGTACAGAGAGTATATCGTTTGCCCAATGGGGGAGCATTGAAACTAACCACGTCAAAATACTTTACCCCTCAGGGAACAGATATCAATCAGATTGGAATAACACCTGATTATTTGGTAACCAAGGATGATAAAACCATTAATGATGAGCAGCTGACCAGAGCTATCGAGCTGCTGAAGCAAAAGACCCAATAGGGGACTTTCTCTTTTATGGAGGTGTTGGGATGGAATGGTTTCTATCCATCCTAATAGAAATAGGGCGAGTGTTGGTTGATAATCTGACATCGCCCTATTTTATGTTGCTTTATCTACTGCTTTGTGGGCTTGTAGCCTGGCAATACCGGCGTATGCAAAATATGTCCGATTATCTCCTGCAGGGACAGAAGAATATCTATGTGCGTTCAGCGCTGATATCTGTAGCAGCAGGCTTTTTAGGCGGCATACCGGGGAGCATCTTATTGGTTTTGCTGGGAATTGATCTGGCTGGAATCGGCATAAGCTATTTATGGATAGCTGCTATTGCACTCATGCTGATTCAGCCCCGTTTTATGTGTTTTGCTTATGGAGCAGGAATACTATCTATCAGTAATCTGCTGTTTGGATTTCCGGATATAGAGATTCCTATGCTCATGGGTTTAGTAGCCGTTCTGCACCTGATAGAAAGCCTTTTGATATTAGTAAACGGAACATATAATCCCTTACCGGTATATATCATGAAACAAGGGCAGTTGCGGGGCGGGTTTAACATGCAGTTGTTCTGGCCGATTCCCCTGGTGGCTTTGATGGGAATAGGTTATATAAATCCGGAGAGTGGGATCTCTATGCCGGAGTGGTGGCCGTTACTAAGGGATTCTGCTCAATTGGCTGAGGAGCAGACTTATGCCCTTTTGCCGGTCATGGCAGTTTTGGGATATGGGGAGATCAGCACCACTAAAACCCCCTGCCAAACCACTCGAAAATCATCTCTGCATCTGGTTCTGTTCAGTTTGGTGCTGTTGCTTTTGGTCGTATTATCTACCCGGTGGAGATTATTTCTGGTGTTGGCAGCCATCTTCAGCCCTCTGGGTCATGAACTGGTAATATGGCTGGGAATGCGGGCTGAGAATCAGGCGCCGATATATGTGATGCCTCAGCGCGGGGTAAGGATCCTGGAGGTTTTGCCGGCTACTAGAGCCCACCAGGCTGGTTTACGGTCCGGAGATGTGGTTTTGTCTCTTAATGGGCAGGCTATAGATCAAATGTCTGTTTTGCAAAGCCAAGCAAGCTGTGGCCTGCAAAAGATGGTTATGGAGATAGAGCGGGATGAAAAGATATTAAAGATATTGCTGCCGGTAAATTCCCGCCTAAATTTGGGAATAATTCCGGTACCGGATAAAAATTCTTCTCGCTACCTATTTATAAAAGATGACAGCCTTTTCAGTCTCTTCCGAAGAATATGGAGAAGAATTAAAAGTGTTCACCTTCCATTTTTTAAATGAATATGATAGCTAAGAGGTGGTGTCAAGGTGAACAATCGTGGAACTGTAAGGTATGTTTTTGTAAGCAGTTATACCTGCCAGGGGTTCTATACCTTTATCCCGGAGTTGGTTAATAATGTAAGTAAGGTTTATATCTTAAAGGGAGCACCCGGATCAGGCAAGTCTACTTTTATACGGTTATTGGGGGAGGTTATGTCTCAACAGGGTTTTGATGTGGAATTCTGGGTATCCGCTTTGGATCCTGTAAACCCTGATGGTGTATATATTGCTCATTTTAATGCAGCGGTTATTAATGGAAGTCTGCCGCAGCCCATTGATCCGAAATATCCCGGGGTCAGGGAAATCATTATTAACCTGGGTGATTACTGCAACAATAAGATTATGGAAAAGCGCGAAACCCAGATCGTTGAAAAAGTTGACCAGGCAGACCGGCTTCATAATCATACCAGCAAGATTCTCAAAGAAGCCAGCCGGATTAAGGAAGAAATAAGAGGCGCCCATGCATCCCATTTAAATATTGCCAAGATAGAGCAGCTGATTAAAAAATTATCCAGGGATGTTATGGAAAACCAACCGGGCGAAAAACATTATTTTGCCGGATCTATTACTGCGGATGGATTGGTAGACTATATAAATGAATTGAGCCAGGGCTGCAGGAAGAGGTACATATTCCAAGGTCCTCCAGGCAGCGGCAAATCAACAGTTATATATGAGCTGGCCCATGCAGCTAAGCAAAAAGGCTATTTTTTAGAATACTATCACTGCGGTTTGGAAGTTGATTATTTAGTAATGGTCATAATCCGTAATATTCAAATGGCGCTGATTGAATCAGGACATGTGGAAGTTGCTCTGAAACCGGGGGATACAGTGGTTGATATGACATTATGTTTAGATGATTACAACTCTGAGCGGGTGGCGGCTGGCACCAGCGAAGCCCAGCGCCGCTTCGAAGCCCTAATTAAAGAAGCCGAGCACCAGCTGGATAACTTTTATAAGATTCATCGGGAAATTAAGAAAATCTACACTTCCGCCATGGATTTCGAAGCATTGGATAATAAACGCAAACAGATAGCCGAGGAGATATTGAGCCTGGGGTAGAGGCAAGGGGACGGTTCTTTTGCCTGCATTTATTTGGCCGTATAACTGTGCTTTTGCTTATTCCCGGAGGCGATTAATAACTTCACCTCTTAACTATTTCTTGACCTTGTTTATGTCCAATCTCCTGGAAGATCGCATTATAACGTGATAAATTCCGGTATTAATAATTTTCGTGCCTGTGTGGTCATTGATAATCACCGTCCTTATATATTGGTGATAATAAAAAAAGATGACCCTGCAGGCAAAAGAACCGTCCCCTTGCCTCGCTCCTTGCTTACTTAATTGCAACTGTATATTATAATTACATACTAAGCAATATTGATAATAAAGGAGTATTTATGACTGAGTTTCGAATAAATTCAGAATATGTGCCCACCGGTGACCAGCCGCAGGCTATTGAAAAATTGGTATATGGCTTGCAGCAAGGATATCGGGATCAGACTCTGCTGGGAGTAACCGGTTCAGGCAAGACTTTTACCATGGCTCAGATTATACAGGCAATGCAGAGGCCAACTTTGATTATGGCACCTAATAAAACGCTGGCTGGACAGCTTTATTCAGAATTTAAACAGTACTTTCCCGACAATGCGGTGGAATATTTTATCAGTTATTATGACTACTATCAACCAGAGGCCTATGTACCGCAAACAGATACCTATATTGAAAAAGACTCCTCCATAAACGATGAGATAGACAAATTCCGCCACTCGGCAACGGCTTCGGTGCTGGAAAGACGTGATGTCATAATAATAGCCAGCGTTTCCTGCATCTATGGGTTGGGTGCGCCCCAGGACTATTATGAAATGGCAGTTTCCTTGCGGCCCAACATGCAGATATCTCGTGACGATGTGCTGAGAAGGCTGGTGGAAAACCATTATGAACGTAACGAAACCTCATTTTTCAGAGGCAACTTTCGGGTACGGGGAGATGTAGTGGAGATATTTCCGGCATCATCCGGCGAAAATGCATTAAGAGTGGAATTTTTTGGGGATGAGATTGAACGAATAATTGAGTTTAAACCTTTGACGGGGGAGATACTGGGAAAACAGATCCATGCCATGATATTTCCGGCCTCTCACTTTGTGACTACCCGGGATAATATGTTAGCTGCTGCCGGTGATATTGAAAAAGAACTGGCTCAGCAACTGGAGAGGTTCAAGCGGGAAGGCAAGTTGCTGGAAGCCCAGCGGATAGAACAAAGAACCCGCTTCGACCTGGAAATGATCAAAGAGATCGGTTACTGTAAAGGCATCGAGAACTACTCCCGGTATATTACCGGCAGACTTCCGGGTGAACCGCCCTATACCTTGATAGATTTTTTCCCGGATGATATACTGCTTTTTATGGATGAATCGCATATCTCCGTACCCCAGGTAAGAGGTATGTATGCAGGAGACAGGTCACGCAAGGAGAACCTGGTGGAATATGGTTTTCGTCTTCCTTCTGCTTTGGACAACCGTCCCCTGCAATTCGCCGAGTTTGATGAGAAGATCAATCAGGTAATATATGTAAGCGCAACCCCCGGTGATTATGAAATTGAGAAGAGTGTGCAGGTGGCAGATCAGGTCATAAGGCCTACGGGTCTGCTGGACCCGGAGATTGACGTGCGTCCCACCCTAAATCAGATTGATGAGCTGATGGGAGAGATAAGGGAGAGGACGGATAAAGGTTACCGGGTGCTGGTTACTACTCTTACCAAGAGAATGGCCGAAGATTTGTGTGATTATTTTGCGGATGCCGGTATTAAAGTACGATATATGCATTCAGATATTGAAGCTCTGGAGCGAATGGAGATACTGCGGGAACTGCGCAGCGGAGTATTTGATGTGCTCATTGGCATAAACCTCTTGCGGGAAGGACTGGACTTGCCGGAAGTAGCTCTGGTAGCCATTTTGGACGCAGATAAAGAAGGATTTCTGCGCTCCGGCCGGTCGCTTATCCAGACTATCGGCAGGGCGGCACGCAATGCAGACGGTAGAGTAATTATGTATGCAGATAGAATTACTCCCTCCATGCAGCAGGCTATTGATGAGACCGACCGCCGCCGGGTCAAGCAATTAGCTCACAATCAGGCTCATAACATAACGCCGGAGACAATAAGGAAGGCGGTTTATGCGTCTATTGAAGCTACGGTAGCCGAAGAACCGGCTGACTATAATGTATCTACGTTTGCCGGACTGAATAAAGAAGAAAGAATTCGCCTAGCATCAGAGATTGAGATGGAAATGCATAAAGCAGCACAAGATTTGGAATTCGAGCGAGCTGCGCAATTGCGGGATATGATCCGGGAGCTTAACCAGCCCCCTCGGAAGAAAAAGAAGAAACGATATTAAGGTTGTCCTGCTATACGCATCTATTCAAAAAGGATGGTTGTTTTGAAAGATTGGATTGTTGTGAAAGGTGCCCGGGAGCACAATTTAAAAAATATTGATATCAGTATTCCCAGAGATAAGCTAGTGGTATTTACAGGGGTTTCAGGTTCTGGCAAATCCAGCCTGGCCTTCGATACTATATACAGTGAGGGGCAAAGACGCTATATGGAATCTTTGTCCACCTATGCGCGGCAATTTCTGGGGCAAATGGACAAACCTGATGTAGATCACATTGAAGGGCTTTCCCCTTCCATTTCAATAGACCAGAAAACTACCTCTCATAACCCCCGTTCGACGGTCGGAACCGTAACCGAAATCTACGATTACCTGCGGCTTTTGTTTGCCCGGGTGGGGCGGCCTCATTGTCCCCATTGTCAGCGCCTTATCAGCCGGCAAACCATTGATCAGATAGTTGATACGGTTCTGGATCTCCAGGAAGGGAGCCGAATTAAAATATTGGCGCCGATAATTAAGAGGCAGAAGGGCGAGCATCGCAAAATCATTCAGAATCTGTTCAAGGATGGTTTTACCAGAATTATGGTAGATGGTTATGAGTACACCTCAGATGAGGAATTTGAGCTGGCCAAAAATAAAAAACACGATATTAGCGCTGTGGTTGACCGGTTGGTGGTCAAGGAGGGCATCCGCAGCAGGCTGGCTGAATCGATGGAATTAGCTTTTCAACTGAGTGAGGGGATTGTGGCAGTGCAGTTGTTGCAGGATGATGGAGATGCTGTGGACATGCTTTTTAGCCGCGATTTTGCCTGCCCGGATTGTGGCTTCAGTTTACCGGAGTTGAGCCCGCGCATGTTTTCTTTTAATGCTCCCTTCGGCGCCTGTCCCGAATGTGATGGGCTGGGAGAAAAACGGGAAATAGATCCGGCTTTGGTTCTGGATATGGATTTAAGCCTGGAAGATGGAGCGGTATTGCCCTGGGCGATTAATTCCCATAATTATTATAGGCAGTTACTTCTAGCAGTGAGCGAAAAATATAACATCCCTATGGACAAACCTCTGGTGGAATTAAGTGCAAAACAAATTGATATGTTATTATACGGCAATCAGGGTGAACAGTTAATAATCACCTATACCAATTCCTACGGAGAATCAGGCACATACCGAACCAGTTTCGAAGGAGTTATAAATACTTTAAAACGCCGCCATCATGAAACCAAATCCGACCTGGCCCGGGAAGAGATGGAGAAGTACATGACCATCAGTTTGTGCCCGGCATGTGAGGGTAAGCGTCTGCGGCCTGAGATTTTGGCGGTTTTACTGGGCGGCAAGTCTATTGCCCAGGTTACCTCCTTTGCGGTTCGACAAACCATGGATTATCTGGCGCAGCTGGATTTAGATGAACGCGAAGCCTTTATAGGCAGACAGGTGATCAAGGAAATCAGGGGAAGGTTAGGTTTTCTAATTGATGTAGGGCTGGATTACCTAACTTTGGACCGTCCGGCCGGCAGTCTTTCCGGGGGCGAAGCCCAGCGAATCAGATTGGCTACCCAGGTGGGCTCCAGCCTGGTAGGGGTTTTATATGTTTTGGATGAACCCAGCATTGGACTGCATCCTCGGGATAATAACCGTTTACTGGCGACTTTAGAAAGACTGCGTGATCTGGGCAATACGGTAATTGTAGTTGAACACGACGAGGAGACGATTCGCAGTGCTGATTACATCGTGGACATAGGCCCTCTGGCCGGGGTTCACGGCGGTGAAGTGGTAGCAACCGGGACAGTGGATGAAATAATGGAATCCCCACGCTCCCTTACAGGAAAGTATTTGGCGGGAAACATTGCTATTGAAGTACCTTCCAGCAGAAGGGCTGGCAATGGTAAAGGTCTGCTGATAAAAGGCGCACGGGAACATAATCTAAAAAACTTAGATGTCAGGATCCCTTTGGGGAAAATGGTGGTTATTACGGGAGTATCAGGTTCAGGGAAGAGCACCCTGTTGGGGGATATAATCTACCCGGCATTAATGAAAATGTTTCATAACAGCCGTTATCGGATTGGCAGCCATGATTCTATTCAGGGATTTTCATATCAACCGGCGGGCACCAACGGTGGTGGCTATTGCTCTCCCAAAACGCTGTTGGACAAGGTTATAAATATAGATCAATCGCCAATTGGCAGAACGCCTCGCTCCAATCCAGCTACATATACGGGTACGTTTGATATTATCCGGGAACTGTTTGCGGATACGGCTGAATCGCGGGTAAGGGGCTATAAAATTGGACGTTTCAGCTTTAATGTACGCGGCGGAAGATGTGAGGCCTGTAAAGGGGACGGCATAATTAAGATTGAAATGCACTTTTTGCCGGACGTTTATATTCCCTGCGAGGTATGTAAGGGTAAACGCTATAATCGTGAAACTTTGGAGGTTAAATATAAAGATAAGACAATCGCTGATGTTTTGAATATGACGGTAGATGAAGGCGTAGAATTTTTCGCTAATATTCCTCGGGTAGAACGTAAGCTGAAGGTGTTGCAGGACGTAGGTCTGGGGTACATCAAGCTGGGCCAACCGGCCCCGACCCTCTCCGGAGGAGAGGCTCAACGCGTCAAACTGTCCACCGAGCTTTCCAAGCGCTCTCTGGGCAGGAATCTATATATATTGGATGAGCCAACTACCGGGTTGCATCCGGAGGATGTGAAACACCTGCTGGGGGTTTTAAATCGTTTGGTAGATACCGGCAACACAGTGGTTATCATAGAACATAACCTGGATGTAATAAAAACGGCCGATTACATCATAGATATGGGCCCAGAAGGCGGAGATAAAGGCGGAGAAATAATTACCCAGGGGACTCCTGAAGAGATAGCGAAGCACCCGCTTTCATATACCGGCCAATTTTTGCGCAAGGTTATTGTAAGCCACAGTAAATAAAATGGCCCGAACCGAGGCTATGGTCGTATATACTGCAATTAGTTATTTGTTTTTAATATAATGCACCCGGATATTAGGATTAGCCGTTTTACGAGACTGGATTTCGAACTGCTTCAGGGAAGAAATAAGCGGGGTTAGCTTGGCATAGCCATAGTTTCTGGTATCAAAATCCGGATAACGTTTATTTAGCCGGTTGCCCACCTCCCCCAGAAAGGCCCAGCCATCCTCGTCGGAACTTTCCGTTACAATGATCTTAATGGCCTGGATTAGTTCCTTAATACTGGCCATGCCATCTTCCGGCGCTCCCTGCTTGCCCGTTTCCATCATATCAGTGCCGTCAGGATTGGTGGGGTCAGTCGCTAAAACCTCCAGGTATTTAAATTTCTCGCAGGCAGATATAAAGGGGGTAGGTGTTTTCTTCTCACCCATCCCCAGGACATACATTCCTGCTTCTCTCAGGCGGGCCGCCAGCTTGGTGAAATCACTGTCGCTGGATACAATGCAAAAACCGTCCACATTTTTTGAATAAAGTATATCCATGGCATCAATTATCAAGGCAGCATCAGTTGAGTTTTTGCCGGTTGTATAGCTGTATTGCTGAATCGGGGTTATGGAGTAATTAAGCAGCACCGTTTTCCAGGATGATAAATTAGGTTTGGTCCAATCTCCATAAATCCGCTTATAAGTGGGTATCCCGTGGTTGGAAATTTCAGCAAAAATGTACTTAATATACTTTTCCGATACATTGTCAGCATCAATCAATACGGCAATCTTTCTGTCTCTGTCCATAATAACTCCCTCTCATATACCAGATAAATTTATATAATTTATCTTAGAGTACAATAAGCCAGCCGTCAATGCCAACGGTTACTTATACTTGCAGAAAAATATTCAGCTAGCCTATTTACAAGCATAACCACCCACGCTATAATATTACCAATATTTAAACTGATGAGCGAGAGAAGTAAGAATGATTGCTTGTACTCAGAGAACCGCTAGCTGGTGAGAATGCGGCTGCAAAAATCATTTTGAATGGACTCGCGAGGGCAGTCCGAAATCATTGGAAAGTAGGCGCTGACGGGGACCCTGGCCGTTATCAGTGGGGTGCATATGATAGTATGTAAAATGAGAGGGCGATTTATCGCCAATTTGGGTGGTACCGCAGAAGTATCAAAGCTTTTGTCCCTATTGTTAGGAACAAGAGCTTTTTTTATGGGAATTTTTTTAATTTTTTATATTAATAAAACCGGAAAGGAGTGTCGTATATGTCAAAAGGACGGTTTGGAATACATGGCGGGCAATATGTACCCGAGACACTGATGAATGCCCTGACCCAATTGGAAGAAGGTTACCGCTATTTTAAGGACGATCCTGGCTTTCAAGAGGAACTAAAGGATCTTTTCAATAACTATGCAGGACGTCCTTCACTGCTCTATTTTGCCGATAAGATGACCAGTGATCTGGGCGGGGCCAAGATTTATTTAAAACGAGAGGACCTTAATCACACTGGATCCCACAAGATAAACAACGTGCTGGGACAGGTGCTGCTTGCCAGGCGCATGGGCAAAAATCGGGTCATTGCCGAGACTGGCGCAGGGCAGCACGGAGTTGCCACCGCTACTGCGGCTGCACTAATGGGAATGGAATGCGAAATCTTTATGGGCAGGGAAGACATAGAACGGCAATCTCTCAATGTTTACCGCATGGAGCTTCTGGGAGCCAGGGTACACGCTGTGACCAGCGGTACCAAAACACTCAAGGATGCAGTTAACGAAACCATGCGCGAATGGACGTCGCGGGTTGATGACACCCATTATGTGCTGGGATCAGTAATGGGACCTCATCCATTTCCGACTATTGTGCGTGATTTTCAGAGTATTATTGGCCGGGAAGTAAAACAGCAGATACTGCAGCAAGAAAACCGTCTGCCGGATATTCTGCTGGCTTGTGTGGGCGGCGGCAGCAATGCGATTGGCTTATTCTATGATTTTATAGAAGATGCAGGGACTCGTTTGATTGGCTGTGAAGCAGCCGGCCGGGGCATTAATACAGCTGAGACGGCTGCAACCATAGCTACTGGCAGGTTAGGCATCTTTCATGGAATGAAATCCTACTTCTGCCAGGATGAATACGGACAGATTGCACCGGTATATTCCATTTCAGCAGGACTTGACTATCCGGGCATTGGGCCTGAGCATGCTTTCCTGTATGATTCAGGCCGGGCTGAGTATGTGCCGGTTAGCGATGATGAGGCGGTGTTGGCTTTTGAATATCTGGCTAGTACCGAAGGTATTATTTGTGCTATTGAAAGTGCCCATGCGGTTGCATATGCCCGTAAAATTGCACCTGCGATGAATAAAGACCAAATCATAATAGTAAACCTTTCTGGCCGGGGCGACAAAGATGTGGCTGCAATAGCTCGTTACAGGAGGATTGATATATATGAATAGGGTTAAGGAAGCATTCTCCAAGGGTAAGGCCTTTATACCATTTATAACGGCAGGTGACCCGTCCCTTGCTGTCACTGAGCAGCTGATCTTAAAAATGGCCGAATCAGGAGCTGATTTAATAGAACTGGGTATTCCTTTTTCTGACCCTATCGCAGAAGGTTTGGTTATTCAGCGGGCTGATGAGAGGGCCCTAATTGGCGGCGTTACTACGGATAAAATATTTGCCATGATAAAACGTATCCGTTTCCAATGTGATATACCCCTGGCATTTATGACCTACGTGAACCCGGTTTTTACTTATGGTACTGAGCGGTTTATGCAAAAATGCCGAGATACAAGGATTGATGCCCTGATTGTTCCTGATGTGCCCTTCGAAGAAAAAGCCGAGCTGGCTCCGTATTGCGAAAAATATGGCATTACCCTGATATCAATGGTTGCGCCTTCCTCCCATGACCGTATTGAGATGATTGCCAGGGAAGCCCAGGGATTTGTTTATTGTGTATCCTCGCTGGGAGTGACCGGCGTTCGGGAGGGAATCAAAACCAATATCGGAGCAATGGTCAAACTTGTCAAGTCAGTCAGGGATATTCCTTGCGCCATAGGTTTTGGCATTTCCTCGCCTGAACAAGCTGCCCGCATGGTTCAGGTTGCAGATGGTGTAATTGTTGGCAGCGCAATTGTAAAAATTGTAGAGCAGTACGGGGAGGATTGCATACCATATGTAGCGGAATATGTGAGTCAAATGAAGCAGGCGGTTGGCTGCCCGGATTTTACAGAGTTGTAATGGGATTATGGCAGTTTTTAAGAGCCGGATGCCAAGTAAATATCCTTGATATGATGGAAAGGGGTGGAGGCGAGATGAGATGAGACGAGACGAGACAGACCAGATGAGAAACAGGAAAGAGATTGCCTGGCTATTTTTAGCGAGAAAGCCCTGAACTAATTATTATTAAGGAGTGAGAGATTTGATACAAAAAATATTAGGTAAATTAACGGCTCGAGAAAATTTAACGGCTGAGGAAGCCTATAGTTTAATTGTGGCTATAAAAAATGACCAGCTTAGCCAGGTGCAGATAGCCGGTTTTCAGGTTGCCCTGCTGATGAAAGGGCCGACTCTTACAGAAATAAGCGCTATTGCCCGGGCAATGCGCGATAATTGTGAGAGCATTTCGCCGCGGATTAATGAGGAACTCATGGATACCTGCGGTACCGGCGGAGGACTAAGTACTTTTAATATCTCCACTGCCACTGCTATTGTTGCTGCGGCTGCAGGGATCCCGGTGGCCAAACACGGCAGCCGTTCAATTTCCAGCTTGTCCGGCAGTGCAGACGTTCTGGAAGCCCTGGGTGTTGAGATTAATCTTTCTGCCCGGGCGGCTGAAAAATTGATTGAGAGTATTGGGATTGCTTTTATTTATGCACCTCTATTTCATCCGGTTATGCATAAAGTACTGCCACCTGAACAGGAATTGGGGATTAAAACTATCTTCTATACGATTATCGGGCCTCTTATTAACCCTGCCCGAGCCACGCGTCATATTATGGGCGTATATAAGCCGGAGTTATTGGATGTAGTAACGGAGGTTGCATTATCAATGGGTTATACCCGGGGTCTGTTTGTACATGGTTTGGATGGACTTGACGAAATATCTCTTCTGGGTAAGACAAGGATCAATGAAATAAAAAACGGCAAAATAATCAGTTATGAAATATCTCCTGAAGAGTTTGGCTTAAAGTGCTGTACACTCCAGGATATTTGCACCGGAACACCGCAAATGAATGCTAATGTAATTCGAGAGGTTTTCTCCAGAAAAGATGTGGGGTCTCGCCGTCAGGCGATCATTCTCAATGCTGCCGGAGCTCTAATGATTGGCGGGAAAGCCAATTCTTTTGCCGAAGGAATACAATTAGCCGGTGATCTTATCGACAGTGGAGCAGCTTGCGATAAGCTTAATCAGCTTATTGCTGCCTCACAGAAATTCCGGCCGGTTGCTTGATATGCAAACAGGAACAGTAATGAATATTAAACCATGCAGCCAGAGATTCTCCAGCCGTCTGCGGGAATATTACCAATCCGGCAGGATACCTGTAATACCTGATATTAAAAGCAGATCGCCAGGAGAAGGAGATCTGCTTCAAGGCCGTGACCCGGTTGAAATAGCAGTATCGCTAGTTGCGGCAGGAGCACCGGCTTTATCAGTGGTAACCGAAGCAAAATTCTTTGGAGGTTCAACCGAATTGATGCAAAGGATAGCCCAGGCTGTTTGTGTACCTGTTTTACGCAAAGATTTTATTGATAACCCTTTACAATTGCAGAAAACTCTGGAATTGGGAGCAAGGGCAGTATTGCTTATTGCCTCGATGCTGGAGAAAGAACAGCTTCTAAAGTTGATTAAAGATGCAATACAGATGGGTTTGGAACCGTTGGTGGAGGTTCATAACGAAGCAGAAGTAAGGTTGGTTAATACATTAAGCCTGCCGGTCGTTGGCATTAATAACCGCAATATTCTGGAGCTGGAGACGGATGATGGCTGCGTCGATATCACTGAGAAACTAGCTGGTTTTTTTCCTCCCCAGACACTTATAATCAGTGAGAGTTCCATTGCTTCAGCCAGGGATATCCAGCGGGTCAAAGCATCCGGCGCCCATGCAGTACTGGTGGGAACTGCAATTCTCAAGACGGAAGATCCGGTTGCGCGTTATAATAGTCTTTGTTTAGGAGGATAATGACTTTTGATGATACAGGTCAAGATTTGCGGGTTAATGACCAGGGAGGACATAGATCTGTGTGTTGAGGCAGGAGCTGATATGGTAGGCTTTGTGGTTGATTATCCCATCCCGGTACCATGGAATATAACCCGGGAGAAAGCCAATAAACTTATTGCTGAGGTTCCTGCTTCGGTAAGAACCTGCCTGGTAACCGGAGGAGCGCCCGACAGGATATTGGCCATAGCTGAAGCAACCCGCCCTGATGTCATTCAATTACATTATCAGGAGACATTGGCCGAAATAAAAGCTATAACAGAACAGTTGGAAAGGTTAGGTATTAAGACCGTCAAGGCACTGCGATTTGACCAAAACGGCAAGTGTGATTTTGAGATAACCGATCCGGTACGGGCTGTTTGTTCATTGGATGAGACTAATATTTCAGCTGTGCTGGTAGATTCCTTCAGCTCTTCCCGGCCGGGGGGAACCGGTATTAACTTCGATCTGTCTGTCTTTAAGAATGTCCAGCAGATATCTGCTTTTCCTGTAATACTGGCCGGGGGCCTGAATCCAGTTAATATTCAGTCAGTAATTAAGGAGGTAAGTCCATATGCAGTAGATGTTTTGACGGGTATAGAATCACAACCCGGCTGCAAGGATCCTGAAAAGGTTAGGCGGTTTATTAATGCGGTTCACAGCCATAACCGTATTCAAAATATATAAGAATAATAAAAAATATTAAAAATTTTCGCGCCGAGAATCGGATTTCTACATTATTTTATTTACATTCAGAACTGCATAGATCGCCAGAGACCGATTCTGTTGCAGTGGGATCTTCGCCTGGTTTAAGCGCATCTTCATCCCGTTTCAGCTTACGCATTTCCAAATACATTAAAGCGGCCGTCAGATTAACGGCCAGAAAATCGGCAATTGGGGCTGATCTCCATACCCCGTCCACATCCCAATAACGCGGCAGTATTAACAGCAAAGGTATAAAGAATAAGACCTGCCTGGACAGACTGAGTATAGCTGCCTGGCGAGGTTTGCCTACCGCCTGGAAGTAGTTGGAACTGATAATCTGAAAACCTAAAATAGGTATTAGGGCCATATAAGTCCGCATAGCATGGGTAGTCATTGCGGTCAGGGCAGTATCTCCCTCGCTAAACATCCCTGCCAATTGGTCAGGCCAGATAATTATGACCAGGTACCCAATCACAGAGAGGATGGTTCCGGCTCCAACCGCTAATTTCCAGGTAGCTCTGACCCGGCCATATTGACGGGCGCCATAATTATAACCGATCAGGGGCTGTGCTCCCTGAGATACCCCCAGTATGGGCATGAACAACAATGTGGCAATGCTCATGATAATGCCAATGGCCGACAAGGCCATATCTCCCCCATGGACCATTAAAGTTTTGTTTAGTATAACCTGCTGCACACTGGAGGCAATTTGCATGGCTGAAGGCGCGAAACCAATTGCTATAACAGCCGACAAGACAGACCAGGTGGGACGCAGATTGCGCAGCCGCAGCTTTATTAGACTTCTGCCGGTAAAGAAATAGCCCAGCACCCAGAGAGCAGAAATTAATTGCGCCAAAATGGTAGCGAAGGCTGATCCCTTCATACCCCAGCCGAATTGGAAGATAAATACATAGTTTAGAACTACATTGATTACTGCCCCCAGTAATTGGGTATACATGGATACCTTGGGATTACCTTCGGCGCGAATAAAGTTATTCATACCCATGCTGATGGAGCCAAAGACTGAGCCCAGCATGATTATTTGCGTAAAATCCCGGGCATAGGGGAGAACCTCGGGACTGGCCCCGAAAGCGACTAATATAGGTTCAGTATAGATAAAGAAAAAAACTGCTAAAATAGCCGGCAGGAGAATCATCATTCCCATGGCATTGCCGGCAATTAGTTCAGCCTCTTCTTTTTTTTGTTCTCCCAGACGTATTGAAATCAGGGCTGTAGCTCCAACCCCGATTAGGATGGAAATAGCCATCATAATAACCATTATGGGAAAGGCTACGGTAGTGGCGGCAATGGCCAGTGAGCCAATTCCTCGTCCCAGGAAAATCCGGTCAATAACATTATAGAGTGAATTAACCGTCATACCCACAATAGCCGGCAAAGAGAATTCCCACAGCAGACGGCCTATTTTGCCGTCGCGCATTTTTTCCGAACGGTCCATAAATACTCCTTTATAAATCCTATAAGTTCAATTCAGTAATTCGATGTTTAGCCTTTATCCAGAAGTGCAACCTTCAAAATAATCAGCTACTAACACAGCATGCTATAAACTAAACTATTTTATAATAATATAGCCGGATGAGCAAATCTGTTGAAATAAATCGATATATGTGCAACTGATATAAATATTAACCCTTCAAAGATGTAATAGAAAGGGATAGTAAATCTTACTATTTATTTAACGGCTAGGGAAGAGATAGTATAATAATAACAACGATTTAATTTAATCCATGCGGGAAGGAAATAAGCTAATGAAGGAGCGTTTGAAAAACATACCGCTTCAGCCGGGCGTGTATCTATATAAGGACGGTGAGGGCCGGATTATTTACGTGGGCAAAGCCAAAGTGCTCCGTAATCGGGTGCGTTCTTATTTCCAGTCGCCGGAAGGGTTGCTGCCCAAGGTTCGAGCCATGATGAACCGGGTTGCAGACTTTGATTATATAGTTACGAAGAACGAAGTCGAGGCTTTATTATTGGAGAATAATCTGATTAAAGCTTACCAGCCCCGTTATAATATTGAACTGAGGGATGATAAAAGCTATCCCTATCTGAAGATAACTGATGAGAAATTCCCGCGGCTGTGCATAGTAAGGGAGAGAAAAGATAAGGTTTCACGATATTACGGGCCCTATACAGAAGCTGGCTCCTTGCGGGACACCGTGCGGCTATTGCAGGAGATATTCCCGCTGCGTACATGTAAGAGTATGAAGAACCATAGCCGGCCCTGTCTGAATTTTGACATGGGGAAATGCCTGGCTCCCTGTAAAAATAAAGTGAATGTTGAGGAGTATCGGATAATTGTGAATGATTTGTTGGAATTCCTGGAAGGTAAGTCGGGAAATTTGCTGGATATAAAAGAAAAAGAGATGCGCGAGGCTTCCCGGGCTCTGGAGTTTGAAAAAGCAGCGCGGCTGCGTGATCAGATTCAGGCCATTAAAGTTCTAGGTGAGAAACAAAAAGTAAGTCTGGACCACCCCTATAATTTGGATATAATCGGTTTGTGGGGAGGCGAAGAGGACAAACTGGTTCTGGTCTTTAAGCTCCGCTCCGGTAAAATTGTAGGCAAAGACACCTTTTGGCTGAAACGGGCAATTGATGAAGAAGAAGCAGAAGTAATGGAGTTCTTTATAAAGCATTATTATGATGAGCTTAATGACATTCCGCCGGAAATAATGGTGAGCTGCCTGCCGATTGACAGTGAACTGCTGCAGACCTGGCTGCAGGAGAAGGCTGGCTCGCGCATAAAAATCTGGATGCCGGCCAGGGGAGAAAAGAAGAAACTGCAGGATATGGTTATGGAAAATGCCAGACTGCTGTGGCAAGAGAAAATGCGGGAAGATGACCGGAACAATAAAATCCTTTTAGATTTGGCCCGTACCCTGGACCTGGAAGTTGTGCCGGTAAGGATCGAATGTTATGACATATCCCATCTGGCAGGAGAAGAAACAGTTGCGGCAATGGTGGTATTTACAAATGGCAAGGCGGATAAAAAGAGTTATCGCCGCTTTAAGGTTAAAAATGAGCAGAACAATGACTATGCTTCTTTAAGTGAAACCCTGAAACGTCGTTTTACTGAAGCGAGGCGGGGCAATAGCGCATTTCTGCCGGAACCTGATCTGCTCCTTATAGATGGAGGATTAGGTCAGGTCAATGCGGTTCAAATGTCTATAGCGGATATGGGGATAGATATTCCTGTGATTGGTCTGGCGGAAAAAAACGAAGAATTGTTCCGCCCGGGAGTAAGGGAATCTATAGTATTATCGCGAAGAGATGAAGGTTTGATGCTTTTACAGCGCTTGCGAGATGAGGCTCATCGTTTTGCATTGCAGTATAACCGTCAGCGCCGGGGCAAAAAGATGACCAGCTCCATCCTGGATGGGATAGCGGGAATAGGGCCAACTCGCAAAAGAGCGCTTCTTAGCCATTTTGGTTCAGTGTCGAAGATGAAGGAAGCTTCCCTGGAACAGTTATTAGAGGTTCCAGGCATGAATCGCCGTGCAGCTACCAGTGTGTATGATTATCTGCACGCGCTTCCTAAATAAGTTCGATTTATTTTGTTATTTTTACAAAATAATAAAATTTAGTATATTTCCCGGGAAATAAATCGAATAGCAGAATAAATGATAGGTTTTTATAGGGAAATTGCGTAGTATAAGAATAGGAGTCTATTGGCTGGTTAAATATACTGATTTTTGGATAAGAAAGGAGGAATAATGATGCAGGCTTGGATTTTGCGATGGATCTTAAACATACTGGCTATTATTTTAACCGCCTATTTATTACCCGGATTTGCAGTGAGTATCTGGGGAGCGATTGTTGGATCGGTTTTCCTGGGAGTTGTTAATGCTATTATACGTCCGCTGCTGATAATATTGACTTTACCTTTGAACATACTATCTTTAGGGCTTTTTACCTTTGTAATCAATGGATTTATGCTTTACCTTACCTCGGCAACGGTTAAAGGCTTTGATATCCACGGGTTTGGCTGGGCGATTCTGACGGCAATCGTTCTGAGTTTAATAAGCCTTTTAATCAGTTTCTTCGTGAAGGAAAGATAGATTATTTTATTACAGCGGCTTTCAGTGATTTGAGTGGCGGGGCTCTGCTCCGCCCGTCACCCGACGATATTGGGTAATTAACAATCGGGCGGGGCAGAGCCCCGCCCCTACATTTAACATTTGCTCGCTGTATAGAGCAATGGTTCGATTATGGTAATTATAGGGAGGAAATAATGGCAATAAGATTGGTTGCGCTGGATTTGGATGATACGCTGCTGGATTCGGGCTTGAAGATCTCGGCGGATTGTGTACGGGCTATTCAAAAAATACGTTCCCAGGGAGTTGCGGTAACTATCTCCACCGGACGAATGTACCGGTCGGCTTTGCCATATGCACAGCAATTGGAGATTGACGTACCGTTGATTACCTATCAGGGTGCCTGGGTAAAGAACTCAACATCGGGGGAAGTAATGTACTGCAAACCGGTTCCCAAAACCCTGGCTGCTGAGGTAATAAAGTATTTTAAAGATACAGGAGTTCATTGCCATAGTTACTATAACGACCAATTGGTTATGGAAACATTATCCGCTGAGGGCATTGAGTATTCCCAATTAGCAGGAGTTGGTGCGATTCTGATTGATGATTTGCTGACTGGGCTCAAAACGGAGGATGCGATGAAGATAATGGCTGTCAGCCATGATGAGCATCGGCTGCTGGATATGGAGCAGGCTTTAAAGTCCAACTACGGCGACAGATTGCATATTACCCGTTCCAAGCCGTATTACCTGGAAGTAATGCATAAAGAGGCCAACAAGGCCAAGGCTTTGGAGGTTATTGCCAATTATTACGGGATCGGACGACAGGAAGTAATGGCGGTAGGGGATAGTTTTAATGACATTGAAATGCTGGAATGGGCTGGCCTTGGAGTAGCAATGGGCAATGCCTTTGAGCCGGTAAAAGAAATAGCGGACTTTGTTACATTTAGCAATGATGAAGAGGGTGTATATGAGGCTCTGAGGAGATTTGTACTGTTATAGACTTAGAAATCATAGATTTTTAGATCAAACAGGGATATGGATACAGAGATAGTCATTTGAAACTGTTTCATAGGGATAATAAACGGATTCCAAACCAAGTGTCGTCTCTGATTACAATTATATTAGGAGGGGTTGGATTGGCTGCCAAGGTTTGGTTTAGTAATTTGCGGTCCAAGCATATAAGTTTGCTGGATAAAGCGGAAAAACTGTTAATTAAAGCCGGATTGGGGAAAACTATAACTCCCCGGGATCTGGTAGCTATCAAGATACATTTTGGTGAAACCGGTAATATGGCCTATATAAGACCTCAGTATGTCCGCCGGGTTGTAGATATGGTAAAAAAGGCAGGGGGACGTCCCTTCCTTACTGATGCTAATACATTGTATGTAGGGACCCGGGCTAACTCGGTGGATCATCTAGAAACGGCAATTTTAAATGGCTTTGATTATGCAGTGGCAGGAGCTCCCTTGATTATAGCCGACGGTCTGACCGGCAAGGATTTTGTAAAAGTGCCCGTGCAGGCTAAACATTTTAAAGAAGTAAATATTGGCAGCGCTGCATACCATGCAGATGCTATGGTGGTAATGTCTCATTTTAAATGCCATGAACTTACCGGCTTTGGCGGAGCAATCAAAAACCTGGGAATGGGACTGGGTTCCCGCAGCGGCAAGCAGCAGATGCATTCGGATGTTTTGCCGCGAATTAAGGATGATAAGTGTACGGGATGCAAAAAATGCAGTCAGTGGTGTCCCGCCAATGCTATCGAAATGGTGGAGTGGACAGGCAATAAAATAGGAATGAAGGCAACAATAGCAGAAAAGAAATGCTGGGGCTGCGGTGAATGTGCAGTAACATGCCTATTTAATGCCATTTCAATAAATTGGAGGACAACCCCTGAGGCAGTGCAGGAAAAAATGGCTGAATATGCGTTGGGAGCAGTGCAGGGCAAAGCCGGTAAGGTAATATATATTTCTTTCGTAACGGACATCAGTCCGGAATGTGATTGTTACGGCTATAATGATCTGCCAATAGTACAAGACCTGGGAATTATGGCATCTTTGGATCCGGTGGCCCTGGACAAAGCCTGTGCAGATATGGTTAATGGCTTTCCGGCTATGCCGGGATCAGTAATAGAACATTTAAAAGCGGGGGAAGATAAGTTTGAAGCGGTGCATCCGGGGATTTATTGGCAAGCGCAGTTGGAGCATGCTGAGAGAATTGGGCTGGGAAGTATGGAATACGAATTAATAGAACTATAATCAGGGGGGATTTTGTGCAGGAGCTGATTATAGGAATTGACATAGGCGGCAGCAAGATATTAAGCGGGATTCTGGATCTAAAGGGCAAGATCCTAACCTGTAAGCAAGAACCAACACCGGCTGCATATGATGCCGGTCAGGTGTTGGATGGCATTGCTTCAACCGTCAGGGAACTGATGCTGGAGCTTAAGGCGGAGCGAAGTGATATTCTGGGAGTTGCGGCAGGAGTTCCCGGCCCCCTGGACTATTATAACGGTATAATTAAAGATCCGCCCAACCTGGGGTGGGGAGAATTCCCAATCCGGGCCGAGTTAAGCAAAAGATTAGGAATGCAGCTATTGCTGGATAATGATGCCAATATGGCTGCTCAAGGAGAGCTGCGTTTTGGTAGTTCTAAGGCTTGTCGCAATTTAATATATATAACCGTAAGTACCGGTATCGGCGCCGGGATTATCATTAACGGCCAGATATATCGGGGACAAGATGGCGGAGCCGGTGAATTGGGAAGAATGAGAATGATAGAGACAACTGGCTCGGCAGCATTTCAATGTGGACAGGACTTGGAAGCTCTAGCTTCCGGCACGGCTTTGGCTCTGGAAGCGAAGCGGCTGGTAAAACAAGGGCGTGGTCAGAGAATCCTGGCCCTGGGCAAGATGGCTGAAACAATAACAGCCCGCGAAATTGGGGCAGCAGCACGGGGCGGAGATCCGGAAGCCTGCGCAATAATTGTCAGAGCGGGGTACTTCCTGGGGATGGCTATCAGCAATATTGCGAATCTCTTTAACCCTGCAAGGATAGTTATAGGAGGCGGGGCTGGATTAGGACTACGTGAATTTCTGCTGGAACCGATACAGAAAGCTGCAGCTCAATGGGTTGCTCCCTCCATAAATCAAAATTTACAGATCGGATTCACTGCGCTTGGTGATGAACTGGGCCTCCTGGGTTGCGCTGCAGCGGTGCTGAATGAGATGGAAAAACCTTTAGGGTTGTATTAAGAAAGGGGCATAAATAATGACTGTTGAAAAAATGGCCGAATATCTCTGGGGTTTACCGGAACAGTTTACCAGTATTATTGAACAGGGTATCAAGCTAACACCTAAATACCGTCGTCAATACAGCAACATAGTTGTTACGGGTCTGGGCGGCTCCGCTATCGGCGGAGACATAATCAGAACCTACGCCCTGCAAAAAGCCCAGGTGCCGGTCATAGTAAACCGGGATTACGATATGCCGGCTTTTATAAACAGTGACAGCCTGGTTTTAGCGGTTAGTTATTCCGGCAACACGGAAGAAACATTGAGCGCATACCAGCAGGCCAATGATAAAGGCTCCTCCGTCATTGCGGTTACTAGTGGAGGCAAGTTGGCTGATATTGCTGATAAAGACGGCTGGGATGTTGTTAAGATACCTGGAGGTCTAGCGCCACGAGCAGCCACCGGCTACCTCTTTACACCCCTGGCTTTGATTCTTGAAGAACTGGGTATTATTCAGGGAGCGGTCCATGATCTGCAAGAAACAGCACAGGTCTTAAAAAAACTGCGCCAGGAGATTCAGCCTGATATTGATTGGCCGCAAAATCAAGCTCGGGTTATAGCCAGAGAGATAAAAAACAGCCTTCCTGTTATATGGGGCAGTTCAGCTCGAACAGAGACCGCAGCTATGCGCTGGAAAGCCCAGATAAATGAAAACTCCAAAGCACCCGCCTATTGCAACAATTTTCCGGAACTGAACCACAATGAGATTGTCGGATTTGGAATGCCGAAAGATTTGCTGTCGCAAATGGTGATTATAATTCTTAGAGATCCACAGGACCATCCCCAGGTTCAAAAAAGAATTGAAATAACCAGGGATGTTATTCGCAGCCAGGTAAAGAATATTATTGAGGTTCAATCCCGGGGCGAATCTTTTCTGGCTAAATTTTATTCCCTGGCCTATGTGGGCGATTACGCCAGTTTTTATCTGGCGCTTGAATATGGCATAAACCCAAGTCCGGTGGAGGTTATTGATTTTCTTAAACGAGAGTTGGCCAAAGATTAAAGAAAGAAAAATGATTCATTAAAACCCCATCTTATCTGATATAATAATAAAAGATAATTATATTTTTAAAGAAGGAGGGAAAGGTTTTTGGCGGAAGATAGTACAGGTCTGCATGTTCTGATTATTACAGGATTATCGGGTGCAGGGAAGACCCAGACGATAAACTGTTTGGAAGACCTGGGCTATTACTGCGTGGACAATATGCCACCGGCATTATTGCGGAAATTTATTGAATTGAGCATGCAATCTGAGGGGAAGATAGATAAAGTAGCCCTGGTCATTGATATTAGAGGCGGGGACTTTTTCAAGAATCTTTCACAATCTTTAAAGGAATTGGCTGAGAATCATCTCGCCTATGAGATTCTATTTCTGGAAGCTTCCGATGAAGTTCTGGTACGCAGATTCAAAGAATCTCGCCGCCGGCATCCTCTTGCTCCCGGTGGTCGATTGCTGGATGCGATTAAAATGGAACGCAGTATTTTGCAGGAATTACGTGGTCAAGCCAATGTTATACTGGATACTTCCAACACCAGCCCCCGTGAATTGAAAGAAAAAGTTACCGAACTCTATAGTGAGAGTGTAACCGGGAATTTTGCCATCAATGTAGTTTCGTTCGGATATAAGATGGGAATACCTTTGGATTGCGACATTATGATGGATGTGCGTTTTTTGCCGAATCCTTTTTATGACCCGGTTATGCAAAAGATGACAGGAGAGAATGAAGAAGTTATTAGCTTTGTTTTGGATTCCGACATAACCAAATCATTCTTAAAATCTTTTCTGGAATTGCTTAAGTTCTTGATACCCCACTATATTCATGAGGGTAAAACAAATCTGGCTATAGCGATAGGCTGTACGGGAGGACAGCATCGCTCGGTGGTATTAGCTAATTATATTGGTCAGCATCTGAAAGAATGGGAATATAATGTGATAATAAGGCATCGGGATATGGCCAAATATATGGTAGGCGAATAGCGAATATTCTGCTGTTGCTAAAATGAATTATCATAGGGCGGTTCGTGCGCCGGTGAAATCAGAAAATGTGTATTATTGACTTGCGGATTTAGTATGAGAACAATATGGTTTAATTGAACGTAGTTATTGCCGCTGATATTCAGAGGCGTAATATCATATTGGAAAATTTCCGGGATTATTATGGAGTTAGTGTAATGAGTTTTTCTAATGATGTAAGAAATGAATTGGCCCGGATTATTCCCGAGAAGAGCTGTTGTCAGAAAGCTGAGCTGTCAGCTCTGTTGGCTTTACGTGGAGAGATAACCCAGCGTGAAGACGGAGGGGAGTACCTGGTTACTTCATTAGAGAATGCAACCGCAGCGACAAAGCTCTATAAGCTCCTTAAAGAATGCTACGGGTTATCGTCGGCTGTTAAAACACAAGACAGAAAACTTTTTAAAAAGAAACGTCTCTATTTAGTTGAGACACCCATACCAAGCAATAATAAATTCTTATATGAATTGGGATTCTTAACTAAAGACCAGGAAATCAACCAGCAGGTAAACTGGTCTTTGCTCGGCAAGAATTGCTGTAAGCGAGCTTATTTGCGGGGAGTATTTATTAGCCGCGGTTTTATCAACCGTCCTGAGGGCAACTATCACCTGGAATTGATTATGAATGATTCCTCCATGGCCGGAGATGTACAGAAGCTGTTGATGAAAATGGGAATAGAGGCTCGGATTAGTGATCGCAAAAAGGGTCTGATGCTGTATGTCAAAGAAGGTGAAAAAATAGTTGATTTCTTGCGCATTGTTGAAGCCAGCAAAGCACTGATGGATTTTGAAAACGTCCGGATTTTAAAATCGATGCGTAATCAGGTAAATCGGCAGGTGAACTGCGAAACAGCTAATTTAGCCAAGACAGTAGACGCTTCACTTCGCCAGGTTGAGATAATCGAGAGATTAATTGCCAAGGCGGGCATAAAAGGACTGCCGGCCGCCTTGAGGGAATTAGCTGTCTTGCGCATAGATTTTCCCGATAGTACCTTAAGAGAACTTGGGAATATGTTGGATCCTCCCTTAACCAAATCTGGAGTAGCCTATCGTATGAAGAAACTTGCAAGTTTCGCTGAAGAAATCTTGGATAATTAAAAAGCGAGGGACAGGTATGAGACTTACCAATGAATTAGTATTGGAACAACAACAAAAGCTCATTATGACGCCTGAATTACGTCTGGCAATTGCTATCCTGCAAATGTCCACCCTGGAACTAAGTGAATATGCCCAGAACGAATTAGAAGAAAATCCATTGCTGGAAGAAATAGAAGTTGAAGAAACCCGGGAAGAGAATACCGAGCCGGAAAATGAAAACCTTGATAAAACAGCTGAGTGGCTGGAATACTTTAACGATCGGGATATTGGTTTCCCTATTAATGATATAACGGAAAAGTCTTTTGATAATTTTTTAACCCAGAGACCCAGTCTTTATGAACATTTGCAGTTCCAATTGCACCTGACCTGCAAGGACAATGAAGAAATGAAAGTGGGGCAGTATATCATCGGCAATATTGATTCCCATGGATATTTATGTGTAGAAACGGAAGAAATAACTGCCCAAACCGGAGCTGATATACAGCAGGTACAAAGGGTTATAAGCCTGGTGCAATCTTTTCACCCCCATGGCGTGGGAGCGTATAATCTGGGAGAATGCCTCTTGATTCAGCTGCGTTACTTTGGCAAGGAAGATGACATGGTAAGGCTTGTAATTGAAAAACATCTGGATGACCTGGCCAAAGGCAAACTGGCCAAGATTGCGCAGGCCTTGGGAATTACCATCTATCAGGTGCAGAAGATATGTGATTTGATTCGAACCCTTGATCCTAAACCCGGCTTGCAATATAGCGCTATGGACGAGATAAAATACATAATTCCAGATATAATTGTGGAAAAAGTAGCCGGAGAATATATAGTAGTGTTGAATGACAGTGCATCTCCCCGGCTTATGGTCAATCAGCTTTATGAAAATATGTTGCGGCAGCCGGGCACATTTTCCTCGGAAGCATGTAAATATCTGGAGGAGAAAATGGGGGCGGCGGTATGGCTTATTCGCAGTATAGAGCAACGACGCAGAAC
>JAQVWS010000015.1 GCA_028709585.1 Syntrophomonas sp.
CTCTAATACCATATCCTCAGGCGGAGCAACCGTGGCAATAACTGTCCAAGCCGATTTCCTATTCTCTATATCAGGATTATTCATATTCACACCTCCGCAATAATTTTAATCGAAATGGAGTGCCAAGACAAATGGAACTTTGGGAAATGATAAATCGACAGGGAATGCAATTTATATCCCTCGATACCTGGTTAAGGGAGGGAATAGATATAGCTTTTTCCACACGCATCGGTGGGGTTAGCAAAGGGGTTTACAATTCTTTGAACCTGGGCTTGCATGTTGGAGATAATTCCGATCTGGTTCTGGAAAACAGAAGGCGTTGGTTAAGTATTTTTGGGGCTGGTTTAGATGATATGGTAGCCTGCGAGCAGGTGCATGGTAGTGAGGTAAAGCGGGTCAACCGGATGCATCGTGGCAAAGGAGCCCGTAAACTGAGTGAGGTTATATTAAACTGTGATGCAATGATAACTAATGAACCAGGGATATATCTGGTAAGTTTTTATGCTGATTGCATTCCGGTGTACTTATATGATCCCGTCAACCGTGCTATTGGCATGAGCCACAGCGGCTGGAAGGGAACCATGCAAAAGATTTCAGTGAATACCTTGCTGGCTATGCAGCAAGAGTATAATACCGGTATTGAAGATGTATATATTTTTCTAGGACCGGGAATAGGCCCCTGCTGTTTCCAAATTCAGCCTGATCTTTTGGCAAAAGTAGAAGCTGAATTTAACAGCTTTCATGATATAATCAATATTAGTGAGAATAACCTAATCACCTGGGATTTGCTGGAGACTAGCCGGCAGCTGCTGGTACAAGCAGGAGTAAATCCGCTGAAGATTAGCGCCTGTAATCTGTGTACAGCCTGTCATGAGGATTATTTTTATTCTTACCGGAGAGATAGCGGGAATACAGGCAGAATGGGTGCTTTGATTGGTATGAAGTATTGAGGTGATATATTGGCAAAGTCAAGAATCCTGGTAGTTGATGATGAGACCTATATTGTTGAACTGGTTAAATTTAACCTTGAAAAAGAGGGCTTTCAGGTTATTGTGGCCTATGACGGCCTTAAAGCCTTGGAAATGGCGAAAAGCGAAAACCCGGATCTTATTATCCTGGATATCATGCTTCCCAATATGGATGGTCTCGAAGTGTGCCGGGTATTGAAACAGGATATTAATTATAGTTTCATACCTATTATTATGCTTACCGCCCGCAGTGAGGAGATTGATACGGTTTTAGGATTGGAACTGGGGGCTGATGATTATATAAAGAAACCTTTCAGTCCTCGCGAATTGCTGGCACGAGTAAAGGCGAGACTGAGGGCGGTGCGAATATTACAGGCTGAAAAGGCAATAGGCCTCAAAGCACACATCTTTAAGGATTTGATAGTTGTTCCCGATCAGCATGAGGTATTCATGGGGGAAGTGAAGCTGGAAGTAACCCGTAAAGAATATGAATTGTTAAGATTGATGGTATCACAACGAGGCAAGGTATTTACACGCGAAACTCTTCTAAAAAAGGTGTGGGGATATGATTTTTCGGGAGATACCCGCACAGTGGATGTACATATAAGGCATTTGCGACAGAAGCTGAATGATGATGCCAACTTCCCCGAATACATTGAAACTGTTCGCGGGGTTGGCTACAAGTTCGTAGAATAATGCACAATTATTAAATTGATAAAAGGTGAATAGGCAATGAACAAACTAAATCAGGATAAAACGATAATGAATTCAGTATTAAGCAGTATGGCAGAAGGGGTATTGGTGGTAGACAAAAACTCTCAGATTATTCTGGCCAACAAGACGGCGGAGAATATCTTCCTGGTAAGGGAAGGAGTTTTATTAGGCAAGACCTTTTCTGAGCTTCCTGATTATGCAAAAATTAGATCAATGGTGGGCGGGGTTTTAAAAACTGGTAAAGATGTGTTTGCGGAGACCCTAATTCGGCCTCATACCCAGATTTACAGAGTGCATGTGGCACCCATTAACGGTTCTGACGGCAGCATTGACGGTGCTGTAGCAGTAATACATGACGTAACTGATGCGCGTAATTTTGATAAGATGAGATCAGAGTTTGTAAGCAATGTATCTCATGAGCTCAGAACACCACTGACCTCTATTAAAGGCTTTGTTGAAACTCTACTTGATGGAGCCATGGAGAATAATAATCTGTGCAGGCGTTTTTTAACTATTATCGACAGTGAAACCTATCGTTTAGGCAGGCTTATTGAAGATCTTCTTACCTTGTCTTCTATTGAGTCGCAAGAACGGCCGATGTATCTTATGCCTCTATGCATGGTCAATTCAGTAATTAATGTAATGAATATAATGGGTCCACAGATAAGTGACAAATGTCTGCGGGTGGATTATATATATGAACCAAATCTAGCCTATATTAACGCCGATGAAGACCTTGTGAATCAGGTGCTTATAAATCTTCTGGACAATGCCATAAAATATACGCCCAGAAAAGGCACCATAACCATCAGAAGCTTTGTGCAGAACAGACGTGTCATAACGACCGTGACAGATACCGGGATGGGGATATCGAGGGAAAGTCTGCCGCGGGTATTTGAAAGGTTTTACCGGGTAGACAAAGCTCGTTCCAGAGACCGGGGAGGAACAGGCTTAGGGCTTTCAATTGTAAAACACATTGTTGAAGCACATGGCGGGGAAGTACGAGTAGAAAGCGAGGTAGGCAGAGGGTCTACTTTTGGAGCCAGTTTTATTGCGTTGTAATAATAATGGAGGGTATGTATGTGTCAAGCAGGAAGGCTCGATTAAAGCGCCAATTAATTAAGAAAAGCGCATTAAAGATCGGTATTTTATCCTTTGTTATCCTGTTACTATTAGGTTTTATTTATCAGCTGGGGCAAAATGTTTATTCAACTTTTATTAAGCTTAATCGGGATATTATAATAGCAGAATACGGACAAATACAAGACAAGCTTAATGGTCAGGCTATTGTTTTAAACCAGGAAGAATTGGTTATGGCTGAATGGGACGGACATTTTGAAAACATGGCCAGAGACGGGGAAAAGAGCAGTAAAGGTGCATTGCTAGGTTATTATGTAGGTTCTCAAGGGTCAACCCCGCTCTATACTCCCATCTCCGGCATATTCATAAAACAAACCGATGGTCTGGAACAGGTCTTTAATGCTATCGATATCAACACAGTCAGCCCCGAAATATTTCAATATAAAACCAGAACCCCGGCCAAAGATTTGTTAATTCGGGCTGGACAGCCCGTGTATAAAATAGTAAACAATCTGCAGCCGACCAGATTGCTGGTCCAGTTTCCTTTAGATAAAATAGGTTTTGAAATAACAGCGGAACAACGAGCCCATGTTTTTATGACGGAACAAGACTTTGGAACAGCTTATATTAAAGAAATTAAGCAGGATTCCGATAAAATGCTAATAATACTGGAATTTGATAATTTTAGGGAAGAGCTGCTGAACCAGCGCTATATTGAGGTGGAGGTCGTATTTAATTCCTATGCTGGTTATCTGATACCTGAAAAAGCTTTGCTTGAAAGAGAAGGCCAAAAAGGGATATTATGCACTAAAGAAGAAGTTGTAATTTTTAAACCCTTAGAGGTTATAAAGATCAAAGAGGGAAAGGCAATTGTTAAAGGCTTAAACGATAATGATATGCTGATTGTCAATCCTGGCAATTATAATTAATGCTGGCAGGTGATAAAATGGAGCAATTGCAGCAGAGGATTTCAATCGTACAAAATCGAATTTCCAGCGCAGCGCAAAAAAGCGGCCGCAACATGCAGGATATCTCACTGGTGGCAGTTAGTAAAACGGTTGATATTCCAATTGTTGCTCAGGTTTATAATTTGGGTATCCAGGATTTTGGCGAGAACCGGGTACAGGAAATGACAAGGAAAATCAGCAGCTTGCCCCAGGCCAGATGGCATTTTATTGGCAGATTGCAGACCAATAAGGTAAAGGATGTTGTGGGCCGGGCATTCCTTATTCATTCTGTGGACAGATGGCCACTGGCTCAGGAGATCCATAAGAGAGGCCAGTCTCTTGGAATAACAGTACCGATACTTCTTCAGGTTAATATAGCTGAGGAGAAAAGTAAAACCGGGCTGCAGGTTGATGAAGTCGGTAGTTTCCTGGCATCAATTGGAGAATTAAGCTGTTTGCGGATTCGGGGTCTTATGACCATAGCTCCATTAAGTTCTGAACCAGAAGCAAGCCGGCCTATATTCAGAGAGCTGGCTGCTCTTAATAAAACACTTACTAAAAAGGCTTTGACCAATGTGGAACTAAAATATCTTTCCATGGGAATGTCGCAGGATTATGAGGTTGCAGTTGAAGAAGGCGCTAATATTGTGCGCATTGGCAGCGCATTATTCATATAAATAAACTTATTTACATGAGAGGAGGAAAATTTATGGGAGTTATAGATAATTTATGGAGATGGCTGGGAGTTCAGACCGAGGTAGAAGAGGAGATCCAAGAAATACCGGTATTACAGGAACGTGAAAACAGGTCGTCAACCAATATCGTCAGCATACACAGCGGTAAGAGTGTCAAGGTAATAGTATGCGAACCGGAGAGGTTTGATGAGGTTCAGGCTCTGGCAGATCATCTTAAGAATCGCCGCCAGATCATTCTTAACTTTGAAAATACCCCGGCGGATGTGTCGCAGAAAATTATTGACTTTATTAGCGGCGCCGTTTATTCCCTAGATGGACAAAGCCAGCAGCTGGGGCATAATATATTTTTGTTTGCTCCGGCGTCAGTAGAGATAACTACTGACCATAAAACTTTGATGCGAAAACATGACCTGCAGCACAATGAGCCTTTAGGAGGAAAAAGGCTATGAGAGATAGGCTAGGTATAATAGGCTGCGGCAGAATGGCATATGCGCTCTTAAAAGGAATTGACTCCGGTTCAGCCGCTTATTCAGCCGTTTATGCCTGTGATACCTATAGGGAACGAACTGAATTGTTTGCCAGCGAGTTCAATGCGGTTCCGGTTTCTGCATCTGATCTGGTTGCTGCTTGTGACATTATTATTTTGGCAGTAAAGCCAGATCAGATTAAAACGGTTTTGTCTGCTACCAGTGATCGGTGGAATAATGAAAAATTATTAGTATCCATTGCAGCCGGGATCAAAACGGAAGTAATAGAAAATGCGCTTAAAGAGCCGGTTCCGGTTGTCAGGGTTATGCCCAATACTCCTTCCCTAATTGGTGAGGGTGCCTCAGCAATTGCAGCGGGCAGGTATGCTGGTTCTGCAGACTTGAATCTGGTGCAGACCATATTGAGCAGAGTGGGTACAGCAATAATTATTGATGAAGTATACATGGACGCAGTAACTGCTGTATCTGGAAGCGGTCCGGCTTATTTGTTTCTGGTAGCTGAGGCTATGATGGATGCGGCACTGGCTTTAGGATTAAACAGCGATGTGGCACGCCGCTTGGTTGTGCAAACCCTAAAGGGGAGCATAGCCATGCTGGAACAATCCAATGAGCATCCCGCAGTTCTTAAAGCCCAGGTAACATCCCCGGGAGGAACAACCATTGCCGGGTTGAGACAGTTGGAAGCCGGCGGCATCAGGGAGTCATTCTTTGCCGCGATTGAAAAGGCATGCCAGCGTTCCAAAGAGCTAGGCATGAATTAATTACTACGGGAGGTTAAAATATTGCTAGGAATTATACAAATAGTAAATATTGCTTTTGAGGTATTATATTGGATAGTGATTGTACGGTGCATTTTGTCTTTTGTACGACATAATCCCGATCAGCCATTGATAAGTTTTATTTATGATGTAACCGAACCAATAATGGCGCCCTTTAGAAGAATAATACCGTCTGCCAGCGGGATAGATTTTTCACCTATTGTATTAATCTTAGTAATTTCACTGGTACAAAGGCTAGTAGTATCGCTTCTGATCTCCATTTTATAAAGCTATATTAAGGGGTAGTCAAATGTATAACCATGAACTGGAACTGCTAGCTCCGGCCGGCAGGATGGATGTGCTGCAGAGAGTGGTAGAAGCCGGTGCGGATGCAGTATATCTGGGTGCCAAAAGGTTTAATATGCGGGCTTTGAGACCCGATTTTAACTTTTCTGATATAGAGATCAAACAAGCAGCGGAGTTTCTTCATCAGAAAAACCGCAAACTCTATATAACCGTTAACAACCTGTATAATGATCAGGAGATTGACGAGATTGCAGATTACCTGCTTTTTTTACAAGAAGCAGGAATAGATGCATTAATTGTTCAGGATTTAGGGATCGTCAAGGTATGCGAAAATCTCAAACTGAGAATACCTCTCCATGCCAGTGTACAAATGGGTATTGCCAATCTGGAAGCTGTAAAGTTATTGGCAACCAAGGGTTTTACACGAGTAATACTGTCTAAAAACGTAACTTTGCCTGAAATTGCATCAATTGCCGCTGAGAACATTATGGGGATAGAGTATTTTTGCCATGGCGATCTTTGCATATCCCATACCGGTCAGTGTTATATGAGCAGTTTGGCCAGAAGTGAAAGCAGCAATCGGGGCAAATGCAGCAAGCCTTGCCGTTGGCAGTATGAACTGAAAGGGTCCCCCAACGGGTCAAATTTAGGATATCAATATCTTCTGGCTCACAAGGATCTGTGTCTGTATCCATATTTGCCGGAATTAATAAATGCGGGGGTAAGTTCATTTAAAATTGAGGGCCGGATGCGCAGCGCCGATTACCTGGCTTATGTGGTATCCAAATATCGGCGGGCTCTGGATAATTTAATGGCTCAGCCTGATTCTTACCATATGGACCAGGATGAATACAATAATCTGCACGAGAATCGGATTCGCGATTTTACCTGCGGAAATCTATTCGGTCATGTGGGACGGGAAGATATTGGCTGCGATGGGCAGAGAGAGCCATTATTTATTAGTACCGCCCAATATCTTTCCCCTTTAACTGTCAACGATTTATGTGAAAGCTTACCTGACAACAGTTGGATTATACCTGAATTAACAGTTCAGGTAGGTGATTTGGACAGTCTGCAGGTATTGTGCGCAATGGACGTGGACAATATCATCCTGGGATGTGAGCCTATGCGTTTCCCCCCACAAAACTGGACCTATAAAGACTTAGCCCAGGCTTTGGAAGCGAAGGCCGGCACCTCAACCAAGATATTTTTGGAAACCCCGAGGATTGTCAGTCAAAATAATCTGGAAACTATAAAGAATATCAGAAATATGCTGGACTCACTGCCTGTAACCGGAATAATAGTCAATGATCTGGGCAGTTTAAAAATCTTTATCAATTCAGTACCGAAGCTATGGGCAGGATATGGATTAAATATCCTAAACCGCCAAACAGCTTCTCTCCTGCAAACAATGGGCGTCAGCCGGGTAACTGCTTCACTGGAAACAGATGCGCCAAATCTGGATTCAATGATTAAATCAGAAATACCGGTTGAATTGGTGGTACATGGTGCACTTCCGGGTATGATATGCGATTACTGCATTATTCGCGCGTTTCAATCTGGAGATGATGGTGAATGCAGCCTTTACTGTTTACAGGACGAATATAAATTAGTGGATCGCTGCGGTCAGAGCTACAGAATAATTACCGATATTAATTGCCGCAATCATTTGTTGTTTCCTTTCGATCTGTGCTTGTTTCAGCATTTGCCTCATTTGTTAGCCGGTGGAGTGAAGTCATTAAGAATAAATGGTCAATACTATAGTATTGAAAAACTAACCCAGGTTGTATCAATTTATAGCGAGACTATCAGGGATATTAAAAAGGGCTCCGCAAATTTCCGGAACAATTTTATCAAGTTATTGGAAATATCACCGGAAGGTCTTACTACTGCGAGTTTTTAGAGAGATAACAGAAATTATCAATTGAGTAAAAGGGGATGAGGGATTGATAACAGGAATGGAAATAAGAAATCAACAGTTCAGCAAATCCATGCGGGGCTTTAAGGAAGAAGAGGTCAGAAGCTTTTTATTAAAGTTAGCGCAGGATTATGAGAATATCTATAGTGAAAACTGCCAATTAAAAGAAAGCATCCAAATGCTGAAATATGAACTGGAAAAATACCGAAAAATGGAAGAGACCATGAACAATAGCCTTATTCTGGCGCAGCAAACCGGGGAAATGATAAAAGCCAATGCGCACAAGGAAGCTGATTTATTGCTGGATGACTCTAAGCGGGTTATTGTAGATATGCTGTCAGCTTATCAGGAAGTGGTTCAGCGTCTGAATCTCTTTAATCTGGAATTTAAAGCCCAATTGAGCAGTGAACTGGAAATGTTAGAAAAAAACCAGAAGAGAACCGAGGAATTATCTGTCTTTTTTCACAATCAAGATGTAAAAGATCTCATAATCAACTTGGGCAATTTAAAACTGGAGGCCAAGGATTAATGCTAAGAGTTGGTGAAGTGGCTGGTGGAGTACGCTTGGAGGTGCGGGTTCAGCCCAGGTCCTCCCGTAATCAAACAGCAGGTGAACAGGATGGGGCCTGGAAAGTAAAATTAACCGCTGCTCCTGTGGATGGTGAAGCCAATGCTGCCTTGATAGACTTTTTATCAGGATTTTTTAAAATACCCCGTAGAGACATAAAAATAATCAAGGGCGAAACCTCGCGGCACAAGATTGTGGAAATAAAAGGGATCAGCGCTGCAGAAGCACTCCATAAAATTGATAGCTAAATGCTTTTTCGGAAGACGATCGATAACAGCATAGCCAGGAGGATTAACGCCGCACCGATTAAACCGTTGCGTTCCAAGTGTTCCTGAGCCCACCAATATCCTGCTAAAGCGGCAAAAATAGGTTCACTGGTCAATACTATTGCAAATCGGGTAGGAGTGCTGTATTGCTGCAGATAGTTCTGCAGCAAAAACGCCATAGCGGTGGCAAAGACTGCGGTGATAAAAATCGCAAATACGGCATTAAAGGTTAACCTGACTGGAATCGGTTCTATCAGGAAAGCAATCGTGATACACAAAAGCCCCACCAATAATAACTGTACACCGGTTATGGCCAGGGCATTATGACGGTGAGAATATCTATCAACATAAATGATATGGAAAGCAAAGCCAAAGGCGCAGATTAACACCAGAAGATCACCATAAGTCAGAGAAAAAGAGCCAGCCGGATCTGAGAACATAAATATTCCCGCTGCGGCTACTATTACAGTTATTGCAGTAATAAAAGATGGTTTCTGTTTATGCAATATTGAATATATAATTGGAACCAGAACAACAGATACTCCAGTAATAAATGCAGTATTGGAACAACTGGTATACTTCAGACCAAGGGTCTGAAAAACGTAGCCTATAAACAAAAATAGACCGAGTATTGTTCCGGCACCCAGAGTTGCAAGACGTATTTTTATAACGTCTTTAAAAGACAAGGCGGCCAGAACCAGGAAGGCCAGTATAAATCTTAGCCCCAGGAAAAGATAGGGACCAATATCCGCTAAAGCATTTTTTACGATTACAAAATTAATTCCCCAGATACATGCCACCAGAAGCATACATAATTCAGCTCGAGAGCGCATGCTAATCATTTTCAGCATATAAGGCAACCTCATTCTATTGAAGTTTATGTGATAAATCCAGCGCGACTATCATCATAAAGAAAGAAGTATATAATAAAGCATCCCCTGAAATTTTAACAACTATCATGAAAGTTGTTAATTTTAATTCAACATATTATTGTTGAATTATTTATATAGCAGTATAATTACATTTAATAAAATATAGAAACATATTTAAAAGGAGTGGGATTATTGAAGAAATTTGGGAAGTTGTTGTTGATTGGGGTTTTAACTATGGGGCTGGCCTTATCAGTCATAGGCTGTGCCGAGAAGGATGCCGACAATAAAGCTGCGGCTCCTAAACCGGTTCTGAAAGTAGGTTCGGAAACTACTTATCCGCCATTTGAGTTCGCCTCTGATCAAGGCGGAGAATATATCGGTTTTGATATGGATCTGATTAGAGCCATCGGTGCAGCTGAAGGCTATGATGTCAAGATCACCACTTTAGGATTTGATGCCTTAATACCAGCAGTACAGGCCGGCAATATTGACTGCTGTATTTCAGCTATGACCATAAAAGAAGACCGGGCCAAGGTAATAGATTTCAGTAAACCGTATTTCCAGGCCGGATTAATTATTGCCGTGGATCAAAAAACGGAAAATATTAACACTTTGGATGACTTAAAGGGTAAAAGACTGGCTGCTGAAGTGGCTACTACCGGACTGGATACTTCCAACAAAATAAAAGCCCAAGACCCCAAAACTTCTGTAAAGGTGTTTGATTCAGTTGGGGAGGCTTTCATGGAGCTTGAAAAAGGCGGGGTAGATGCAGTAATTAACGATATGCCGGTAACCGCTTACTATATTGATACCAAGGGTAAAGATAAAGTTAAAATGGTCGGCCAAGTATTTGCTGCCGATGATAAGTATGGAATAGGTGTAAAAAAAGGCAATACGGAAGTATTAAACAAGATAAACAGTGGACTTGATAAAATAAAAGCCAATGGAGAATATGATAAGATTTACAAGAAGTGGTTTGGAGAACAGAAATAGTCTTGTTGCAAGTATGAACCTAACTAAAAGCGCGAGCAAACCCCTCGCGCTTTTAGCTTGTTTTATTAAGGGGGAAACCAATATATGTCACCAGTACCATTAATATTCGGTAGCAACATTATTGATTCTTTTCTTGCAATAAACGGGCTGCAAGTGGTGATAAAAAACCTGCCCTATTTATTGGAAGGAGCGGTTCTAACTCTTCAGATAACCACATTGTCAGTCTTGTTTGGCATGATATTGGGACTTTTTGGAGGATTATTCAAGCTAGCCAAAAACCCTATCCTGTATGCTATTTCTACAGCATATATTGATTTCTTTCGGGGAACTCCCCTGTATGTACAGATTCTCTTGCTGTATTTTGGTATATTGCCATTGTTATTGGATGCCACGCCTTTCGTAGCCGCAGTAATAGTTTGCTCATTGAACTGCGGAGCCTATACGGCTGAAATAGTGCGAGCCGGAATACAGGCGGTGGAAAAGGGGCAGATGGAAGCAGCCCGCTCTTTGGGGATGACTAACCGCCAGGCAATGTCCTATGTTATTCTGCCCCAGGCTTATAAAATAGTAATTCCGCCTCTTATTAACGAATTTATTGCCGTACTGAAAGACACCTCACTGGTAGCGGTAATATCTGCTGAAGAATTAACCCTGCGCGGAAAGTTGCTTTACTCAGCATATTTTGAGGCAGCCTGGATTTGGGGTGCAGTTGCCCTGGTTTATTTTATTATGACTAAGACCTTGTCCCTATTAGGGGATTATGTAGAAAGGAGAATGGCGACAGAATGATACGGGTTATAGATATTCATAAAAGTTTTGGTAAATTGGAAGTGCTCAAAGGCATAAACTGTCGCATCGCTCCCCGTGAAGTAGTATGTGTTATCGGCCCCAGCGGTTCAGGTAAAAGTACACTGCTGCGCTGTATTAACCAGTTGGAAGCTGTGAATTCGGGACAGATTTTTATTGATGAGCAGGAGATTACCTCCCGCCATACCGATATTAATAAGATTCGGCAGCAGGTAGGCATGGTATTTCAGCTATTCAATCTTTTTCCCCATAGAACAACCCTGGAGAATATCACCCTGGCTCCAATGAAAATTAAAGGGATACCGAAAGATGAAGCTGAAGATATTGCCAATGAATTACTTAGGAAAGTAGGCTTAACTGACAAGTCCAGCGTATATCCCAATCAGCTGTCGGGCGGGCAAAAACAGCGCGTTGCTATTGCCAGGGCTTTAGCTATGCAACCCAAAGTGATGTTGTTTGATGAACCAACCTCTGCGCTAGATCCTGAAATGGTAGGTGAGGTGTTGGAAGTAATGAAAGATCTGGCTTATGAAGGAATGACTATGGCGGTAGTTACCCATGAAATGGGATTTGCTCGTGAGGTTGGGCATCGGGTTCTTTTTATGGATGAGGGCATAATAATGGAAGAAGGAACACCGGCGCAGATATTTGATAACCCCCATAACGTAAGAACCCAATCATTTTTAAGTAAAGTATTATAATGATCGACAAGAAAAAATGGGTCCTGCATATTCTGCAGCTATTGCAGAAGGAATACCCAGATGCAGGTGTCAGGTTAAAGTGGACATCGTATTTTGAACTTCTGGTGGCAGTGGTTCTGTCCGCTCAGAGTACTGATGCCCAGGTTAATCGGGTTACTGGAGAAATGTTTAAGAAGTATAATAGACCGGAGGAGTTTGCGGCCCTGGAGCTGAGCGAATTGGAGGAGTTGATTCGCGGCGTGGGGCTCTATAAAGGTAAGGCCAGGAACATAAAAAAAATGGCTAATATTTTATTGGAACAATATGAGGGTCAAGTTCCATCTGATTTTAACGCGCTGCTGGGATTGCCCGGGGTTGGCAGGAAAACCGCCAATGTAATGCTAGCGGTTGCATTTCAGCAACCAGGATTGGGCGTTGATACCCATGTACAAAGGGTAACCAACCGTATAGGTTTGGTAAACACCAAGAATCCTGTTCAAACTGAGCAAGAGCTTAAAGCAACTATTCCCATCGATTTATGGAGCCAATCCCATCATCTCTTTATCTTCCACGGCAGAAAAACCTGTATGGCCAGAAAACCAAACTGTAATGAATGTGTGCTTAAAGATTGCTGCAATAAAATTATGTAATTATTACCCCCAGCAATGACTATCACCTATACCTGATTAAATACAGCATTTTTGGGGGTAATAGTTGTTATGTCAATTTCTATATGCTAAAATAATAACGTTTTTAGGGTAAGAAAATACCTTTCATCTCTTAAGATGAGAGGTATTTTAATATGCTGAAAAAATGAGATATATAAATTGGAAAGGTAGTAATAATATGGCCAAAGGCAAATATGATGCGACTCTTAACCTAACCAGAACGGATTTCCCTATGCGGGCAAATCTTCCTAATCGCGAACCGGAGATTATTGAATTTTGGAAAAGCATTGATATATATAGAAAAATTCAGGAAAAAAATCAGGGCCAAGAGAAGTTTATTCTTCATGACGGGCCCCCTTATGCTAATGGGGATATACATTTGGGACATACACTTAATAAAGTATTAAAGGATATTATTGTGAAACAGCGTTCCATGGTGGGTTATGATGCCCCCTATGTGCCCGGCTGGGACACACATGGTCTGCCCATTGAGCAACAGGCAATCAAAAACCTGGGAATTGACCGACATAAGACCGATGTGGTGCAATTTAGGCAGTTTTGCCGTGATTATGCGCTTAAGTATGTGAATATTCAAAGTGAACAATTTCAGCGCCTGGGGGTCAGAGGAGATTGGAATAACCCTTATCTTACTCTTAAACCGCAGTTTGAAGGAATTCAGATTAAAGTATTTGGTGAAATGGCCTATAAAGGATACATATACAAAGGGATGAAACCCGTTTACTGGTGCGCGGATTGTGAGACAGCTCTGGCTGAAGCGGAGATAGAATATGGTGACAAGGTATCTCCCTCGATTTATGTGAAATTCCCGGTTAAGGACGGCCGTGGCATACTCCCGGAAGATGCGTTTGTCATAATCTGGACCACTACTCCCTGGACTCTTCCTGCAAATTTAGGTATTTGTCTGCATCCTGAGTATGATTACGTGTTAGTGCAGGTCAACGGTGAAAAATTTATTCTCGCCAAGGGATTATTATCAAGTGTTGCAGCTGAGATGGACTGGAAGGATTATCAGATAGTGGGTGAGTATAAGGGGAAACAGATGGAACGGGTAATATGCAGACATCCATTTATTGACCGTGATTCTCTGGTAATTTTGGGTGAACATGTGACCCTGGAGGCAGGCACAGGCTGCGTCCATACTGCTCCCGGCCATGGTGAAGATGACTTTTACGTTGGCAGAGAATATGGACTGGGCGTACTGTCACCGGTTGATGATAAAGGCAGGTTTACTGATGAAGCCGGTAAATTTGCAGGTTTATACGTTCATAAAGCCAATCAGAATATAATTGCCGAGCTTAAGCAGGCAGGAATGCTGCTTAAAGCAGCGGATTATTCGCATCAATATCCCCATTGCTGGAGATGCAAAAATCCTATCGTCTACAGGGCTACTGACCAGTGGTTTGCTTCCGTAGATGGTTTTCGCCAAAATGCCCTGGAAGCCATTGACAGTGTGGAGTGGATACCCTCCTGGGGACGGGAGCGCATCTACAATATGATTCGTGACCGGGGTGACTGGTGTATTTCCCGGCAGCGTACCTGGGGTGTACCCATACCAATTTTCTATTGTGACACCTGCGGGGCGACAGTTATTAACAAAACCACTATTGACCGGATAAGTGAGCTGTTTACGGCTAATGGTTCGGATATCTGGTTTGCCAGAGAGGCCAGGGATTTACTTCCGGATGGTTATAAATGCCCGGCTTGTAACGGAGAGAACTTCAGTAAGGAAACGGATATCATGGATGTATGGTTTGATTCCGGTTCCAGCCATATGGCAGTTCTGGAAACGTATCCTGAGCTTAGATGGCCGGCCGATTTATACCTGGAAGGAAGCGACCAGCACCGAGGCTGGTTTAACTCTTCGCTTTCCACCTCCGTTGCGATAAGAGGTGTGGCCCCCTATAAGCAGGTATTGACGCATGGATTTGTGGTAGACGAAAAAGGCTATAAAATGTCGAAATCCATGGGCAATGTGGTTGACCCATTGGCAATGATTGAAGAAATGGGTGCAGATATACTGCGGCTCTGGGTATCATCTGCTGATTACCGTAACGATATAAGTGTTTCCAAGAATATTATTAAACAATCCAGTGAAGCCTATCGTAAGATTAGAAACACCTGCCGGTTTATCCTGGGTAACCTTTATGATTTCGTTCCTGAGACAGATACGATACCCTACGATAAACTAACTCAACTTGACAAATGGGCGTTAATAAAGATGGATAAGCTAATCCGCAGAGTAAGCAAAGCCTTTGCCAACTATGAGTTCCATGTGGTTTTTCATGCGGTGCATAATTTCTGTACCATAGACTTAAGCAATATTTATTTTGATGTTTTAAAAGACAAACTGTATTGCAATGCACCGAATGACTTGGAAAGAAAGGCAGCCCAGACTGTACTTTATCAGATAATTAACAATCTGGTAGCAATACTTTCTCCTATTTTAGCTTTTACAAGTGAGGAGATATGGGGATATATAAAAAAAGAAGGACAGGTTGAGAGCGTACAGCTACTTGATTGGCCGGATTCCAATGATTTATATATTAATGATGAACTGGAAGCAAAAATGGATAAAATATTGCTGTTGCGCGAGGTAGTCACCAAAGCCCTGGAAGAGGCCCGTACCAAAAAAATTATAGGGCACTCGCTGGGAGCGTGGGTAAAGATTTACGCCGGCCAAGAATGGATGATGGTTCTTAAGGAGACGAACCAGCTGGATAAATTATTGATAGTATCCAAGGTTGAACTGACTGAACAAGAAGTGCCAGAACCGGATGCCATTACGTTAGAAGGGGTTTCTGGTTTAGGGGTGAAGGTGCAGGCCGCTCAGGGAGATAAATGTGAGCGTTGTTGGATTATTGATTTAAGCGTTGGCAATAATCAGCATTGTCCTACCCTTTGTAACCGCTGTGCCCAGGTAGTAGAGAAATTGGAGGCGTAGCTAATATGGGAGAAGAGGGCAAAAAGATAATTATTACTGTGCTGGGACATGACCGGGTAGGGATAATAGCAGCGATTTCAGCTTGCTTGGCTGAAAAACGCATTAATATACTGGATATTAATCAGACCATATTACAAGGCTTTTTCACTATGGTTATGGTATGTGATATTTCTGCCAGGACTATAGAAATTGCCGACTTACGGGAGATACTGAACCAAAAGGGGCAGGAGCTGGAATTGCAGATTACTGTACAGCACGAAGATATATTCCGTTATATGCACCGGATCTAAGAAACCAGGATCATTATTTGAATAGTTTTAAGTCATTTTAAATCCCGCCCTGGAGGCGTATAAGGTATGATGACGGCCACTGCGTTTAAGTGAAAGGTACATACCCCATCTATACGCTTAATGAGCGGGTTTTTGATCTTAATTTATTTTGATTGAATAAGGTAATACAAGGAGGTTAATTATGCCGTTTAATATAACTAAAGATGAGGTCCTGGAAACAGTTAGAATGCTGCAGACAGAGAATCTGGATATAAGAACCATTACTATGGGGATAAATATTATGGACTGCCGTGCTGGTAATGCTGAGGAAACCGGCCAAAACATCTACTCCAAGATTATTCAGCATGCGGCCCGACTGGTAAAAGTAGGGGATGATATTGAAAAAGAATATGGAATACCTATTATTAACAAACGTATTTCCGTGACCCCCATTGCAGTTATTGCGGATAGATTTACCAGTAATGAGTTGGTTGTTATAGGCCAATATTTGGATAAAGCGGCTGCTGACGTAGGAGTGAATTATATTGGCGGGTTTTCCGCCTTAGTTCACAAAGGGTTTAACAGAGGGGATAGCGCCTTAATTGAAGCTATTCCTGAGACATTGACTGTCACCTCCAGGGTCTGTTCATCTGTAAACGTGGCTACTACCAGGGCGGGTATAAATATGGACGCCGTATGTCAGATGGGTGAAATTATTAAAAAGACATCTGAGCTAACTGGTGATCGTGATGGAATTGGCTGTGCCAAACTGGTGGTCTTCTGCAATGCAGTCGAAGATAATCCTTTTATGGCCGGGGCTTTTCATGGGATAGGCGAACCTGAGTGTACTTTAAATATAGGGGTGAGCGGACCGGGTGTGATACTAAGTGCGGTGAGAAATCACCCTGATATTAGCCTGGGGCATCTGGCCAACATAATCAAGAATACCGCCTTTAAAATTACACGCACCGGAGAAATGGTGGGCAGGATTGCTTCCCAACGGCTTAATGTGCCATTTGGAATAGTTGATCTGTCCTTAGCTCCAACACCGGCTATAGGTGATAGTGTGGCTGATATACTGGAGTCAATGGGATTAGCCAGGGTCGGTGCTCACGGTTCAACAGCCGCCCTGGCAATGCTAAACGATGCAATTAAAAAAGGAGGAGCCATGGCATCCTCATATGTGGGCGGGCTATCAGGAGCATTCATACCCGTCAGCGAGGATCAGGGCATGATAAACGCTGTTGTAGCCGGAGCCTTGACTATCGATAAATTGGAAGCAATGACCTGTGTTTGCTCGGTGGGCTTGGATATGATAGCTATTCCCGGAGACACCCCGGCGGAAACCATTTCAGCCATAATTGCTGACGAAGCAGCCATTGGCATGATAAACCGAAAAACCACAGCTGTGAGATTGATCCCGGCGCCAGGCAAGAAAGTGGGGGATTGGGTGGAATTTGGCGGCCTTTTGGGTCGTGCACCAGTTATGAGGGTGAACGAAAATTCACCCAGCCAGTTTATCAGACGTAAAGGGCGCATACCAGCGCCGATTCATTCATTGAATAACTAACACGTATTTAACCGGCAATTTTGGGAATAATATTAAAAGCGGGGGAAGTTTATTGAATAATGAACTTGAGCCAAATGATGAGAAATATTCATTGCAGAGCTTAGGCAAAAAAATCGACAAATTAGCTATTACAATGGAGAAACTCGGTATTGCTGAATATGTTGAAATGCTTAATAACCCGCGCCGGCTTTTTTTTGTTAACTTTATGTCGGGTATAGCCCGGGGTTTCGGTATGGCAATTGGCTTTACACTGCTGGCCGCGCTGGTTATATATCTTATGAAGCAGCTGGTAGTTTTAAATATGCCTCTGATTGGCGACTTTATTGCCGATCTGGTGAATATAGTCCAGAATGAGCTCAACGTGGGAGGGAGCATTTTTCAAAACCGGGGAGGAAAAATATGAGGTGTGAAATATGTATGAACGAGATTTATTATTAGCCAAAAAAACTGATCTGGAGCAAATGATAAAGAACAATCAGGATAATTCTGTGATGACAACCTACCCTAATGATATGTCTGACTATGCTTCTCATCCGGCTGATGTAGCTTCCCACCTGCAGTCATTAAATATTGAATTAGAACGCATAAATGATATGTTGGCTGCTTACCATCCCGAACAACTTAGCTGAACCAGGCTTATACCAGGTGGTTGGCGTTGATAAAAAGCCCATAAAGGTTTATATTAGAATTTATACATGAAGGGAAAAGGGGAAAATTACCTTGAAAATAGGAATTTTTACTGACAGTTACAAGCCCTATACCAGTGGGGTAGTAACTTCTATTGCCAATTTTAAAGAAGAGCTGACTCGATTAGGACATGAGATTTACATATTTGCCCCTAAATATCCCCATTATCATGAAATTGAAAAAAATGTGTATCGCTATTTTTCGTTTCCATCACCTACTAATCCTGACTTTACCCTGGCTATACCAATTTATCCAAGTATGGACACGATTGTGAAAAACCTGCGTCTGGATATTATTCATGTCCATTCACCCTTTACGATGGGTAGGGTAGGTCTCCATTACGCACATAAGTATAATATTCCCCTAATTTTTACTTATCACACCCGCTATGACCAATATGTACATTATGTGCCTTTAGCCCATGATTTAGCCAGAGAAGTTACCATTAAATTCAGCAGTAACTTCTGTAACCAATGCAATCATATAATATCTCCTTCGGCAGAAATAGCTGGAATAATTAGATCATTTAAGGTTAAAACGCCTATTTCGATAATTCCCAGCGGGGTTCCTATTGAAAAGTACCAGGGCGGTGATGCGGCCTGGTTGCGGGAAAAATATGATATTCCAGTTAGCAACAAAATCCTCCTTTTTGTGGGCCGACTGACCCAGGAAAAGAATATCCCCTTTTTGATTCAGTCCTTCCGGGAAGTAAAAGTAAATAATCCACATACTACGCTGGTTATTATAGCCCAGGGACCATTAGAAGAAGAGCTTAAGGATTTAGTAAAGAGTTTTGGCTTATCACTGCAAAGGGATGTTGTGTTTGCAGGGGCGCTTCCCTTTGAATCCCTGGTGAATGCTTACTACTCGGCAGATCTGTTTGTGTTTTCTTCTCTCACCGAAACCCAGGGGCTGGTGTTAATTGAAGCCATGGCAGCCGGTCTTCCGGTTGTTGCCGTAAAGGCTTCAGGCGTTCGGGAGATGGTGGATAATGGGGTTGACGGTCTGCTTACGGAATGCGATACCAGTGAACTGGCTAATGCAATTAGCAGGGTTCTGAATGATGATATACTCTACCATAGGCTGCAGGCTAATTCCAGACAGAAAGCGGAGCAGCTATCTTCATACAATATGGCCCTTAAGTTGGAGCAGGTATATAGAAACCTGGCATTTAATCATAAGGTTAGACCTAATAATATACTGAACGTAAACCCCTAAGAAAGAAAAAGGTGATTGGCAGTGCTGAATCTTAGAAAGATAGCCGCTATTCTGGCAGGTAAACTCATTGCAGCTCTTAGCCGCATGGCTGGTAATCAAGGTACAAATTTACCCGGTAAAATAGCCCTTGAAATCTATCCTCAACTCCTGCATGAATTGGGACAGAATATTGAGAAAGATATTTTTTTGGTTACGGGTACAAACGGGAAAACCACTACTGCCAATATGATAGCTGAAATATTTAAGGCCAGCGGGAATACCTATGTACATAACCAGGCAGGCGCCAACATGCTTCCAGGCATTACTACGGCTTTGCTTGAGCACACTGATATAACCGGCCAGAAAAAGCTCGATTATGCTGTTCTCGAGACAGATGAAGCCAACGTACCCCTTGTTATAGCCGAAATTAAACCACGAATGATTCTGATCACCAATTTCTTTCGCGATCAATTGGACAGATACGGTGAATTAGATTCTACTATTAATCTAATTAAAAAGAGTGTTTCGAACACGGAAATTGAACTGCTTTTAAATGCGGACGATCCGCTGCAACTAACCTTTCAGGCCTCATCTTCCACTAAATATTGGCATTATGGATTAGATGTTACTAATTATGACAGCTTTAACGGTTCAGAAAGCCGCGAAGGCAGATACTGTATCTTATGCGGGCAGGAACTTGAATACACTCGCTATCATTATTCCCAACTGGGGAAATACCATTGCCCCCAATGTGATATTATCAATCCCGCACCTGACTTCCTGGCCACTGATTTGCATCTGGAAAATGGCATAGATATGCAAATAGATTCCATGTCAATAACAAGCCCTTTCCAGGGTTTGCATAATGCTTATAATATTTTGGCAGCTGTATCATTGGCTAAACTGGCAGGGATTGAAGAAGAATTTATACAAAGTGCCATTGCTAATTACCAACCCACTGCCGGTCGCATGGAAAAGTTCAAAATTTTAGGCAAAAAGGTAGTCCTGGTGCTGGTGAAAAACCCTACTGGCTTAAATCAGAGCCTGGCTACCCTGGTGCAGGATCCGGCCGTAAAAAACCTTTTTATAGCCCTAAATGATAATGCAGCTGATGGACGCGATATCAGCTGGATATGGGATGCTGATGTGGAAGTGATCAGCAGTGACCAGGCTCACATCAACCAGATAATCTGCTCCGGGAAGCGCAGCGGAGATATGGCTGTACGAATAAAATACAGCGGTTTTGAACCTGCCCCCATAGTGGTCAAACCATCCTTGGAAGAAGGAATAGAGAGTGCCATAAGGAGAGAGAGCGAAGCTTGTTACATACTATGTACATATACCGCTCTTTTTGCCAGCCGTAAGATATTATTAAGAATGCAGAAAAAATATCCGGAACTGGAGCCCGAAAGGAAAAAGGCACCAGGAAAAATGTTGTAGAAACATTTACGGGTTGAGCCCTGGATGAGGCGGTGATACTAATGGAAAAATTTATTATTGCTCATATGTACCCCGATCTTATGAATCTCTATGGCGATCGAGGAAATTTGCTGTGTTTACAAAAGAGAATGGAATGGTATGGGCTGAATTGTGAGATAAAGAATATTAGCTTACATGAGGATTTGGAATTTAGCCAGTTCGATATGATATTTATGGGCGGTGGTTCAGACCGGGAACAGAATTTAGTCTGCGGTCACCTTTTAAAAAGAACAGATCAGTTAATGAAGCTGATAGAGAGCGGACTTCCTGCTTTATTTATTTGTGGAGCCTATCAGATGCTGGGCAGTTACTATAAAGCACAAGATGGAAATGTTATTGATGGATTAGGGATATTTCCTTTCCATACCGAATGCCGCCAGGGGCGTCTAATCGGCAATATATTAATTGAAACTGAAATTAACGGGCGGAAAACATCTGTGGTTGGCTTTGAGAACCACGGGGGCAGAACCTATTTTACAGACCCTATAATTAAAAGTCTGGGCAAAGTAATCAAAGGATACGGAAATAACGGTGAAGATAAAACCGAGGGATTAATCTATAAAAATCTGATCGGCACCTATCTGCATGGCCCACTACTACCTAAAAATCCTGTATTAGCTGACTTCTTTATTCATAACATGACCGACCGCAAGGGTATCAAACTAAACCGAGTACTGGATGATACCATTGAAAAAATTGCTCATGAGCAGGTGAAAAATAAGATATTGGCTGAGTAACCTTGTATAGAATATATCAGAGCGGGAAAGCTATTAGCAGTATATACCAAAAGAGGTGAGTAGCTATTAACTCTGATACAATTACTCTGTACTGGTATCCTTTTTCTGCCGAGCTGATTCGTACCCGCATGAAAGAGGTTTTATTAGCAGATAACCCCGGCATTGATAATATTATTGAATATTTGACGGCCAACAGCGGCAAGATGATCCGGCCCCGACTGGTCTATATAACCGCATCCATGTCTGAACATGATCCCTCGGTGGTAAGAGATATAGCTGTAGCTATAGAGCTTATTCATTTAGCTTCATTGATCCATGATGATATTATAGACCATGCCATGATAAGACGAGGCAAACCAAGCATCAACAGCATCTGGGGCAATCATGCCAGTATACTGGCAGGTGATTATTTGTTTGCCAGTGCTTTCAATCTTATTAATAGTCATGGAATGCAAGCCATTATGGAAAACGTCACCGCCACTATCCGTACGATGTGCAGCGGGGAGATAAGCCAGATGTCCCTGGCAGGAGATATCCAAATAACCGAAGAAAAATACCTTGAGAAAACATACGGCAAAACCGCCTGTTTATTTGCATCCAGCTGCAAAGTAGGTGCATTGGCAAGCAGTATGCCGGGCGAATCAGTTTATGCTTTGGAACAATACGGCCTTTGCCTGGGTTATGCCTACCAGATACTGGATGACCTTCTGGATTTCATGGCCGACAGCAAAACCCTTGGCAAACCGGCGGGAAATGATTTGTTGGAAGGGAATATCACCCTGCCGGTTATTCATGCACTAAAAAACAAAGAATATGGCGACAGACTTCGCTCTTTACTGAAAAATCAACATTTTAATGAGCAGAAGATAGCACTGATAATTGAATTACTCATTAACAGCCAATCAATTGATTATTCACTTTGTTTATCACGCCGCTTTATAGCTGCAGGCATAAAACATCTGGATTCATTAGAACCAGGTCCGGCGGTTAAAGAACTTAAGTATATGGCTGGATATTTGCTGGTAAATTATTACCGGCAAATAAGACATAATGAAAAGCAAATCCAAGATGTGGTACAGATATGATTTCTTTGGAATTAATAGCCGGGAAGCATCGCGCTGAGCATATATATGGCAATAAAATAAGCAGCAATCAGTCCCGACTCTTGTTTCATTATATTACTAAAACCTTGCCCCAGGTGAGAACACATCTGCAATACTGGGCTAATGAAGCAGCCCAGTGCGTAGATGAGGAATTGCGGAGACAGGCTTTAAACAGTATTGCAGGTAAAAGTTTTCACTGCCAGGGGGGCGCGGTGTTTGCAGTCCCTTATCCCCAACATGAAGAACCTCTTTTGAAGCTTATAATTGCCTATCAAACCCTGTGTGACTATTTGGACAACCTGTGTGACCGGGCTAATTGCCTGGATGGAGAGGCCTTCCGCCAGCTGCATGAATCACTGCTGGATGCTCTTACTCCCGGAACCGAAATTCACTTATACTATCGCAACTATCCTTATCAGGATGACGGTGGCTACATAAATAAAATGGTTTTAGAATGCCGCCGGTGCCTGGAGCAGCTGATATCATATAAGGTAGTTTACCCATACATAATTTCCCTGGCTGAAAAATACATTGATCTCCAGGTAAAAAAACATATAGCCTGGGATGATAGAGAAAAGATTTTGCAGAAATGGGCAGAATCACATCTGGTTGAATATCCGGATATGCTCTGGCATGAATTTGCAGCCGCCAGCGGCTCTACCCTGGCTATTTTTTCGCTGTTGGGATTAGCTACCCGGAGCAATTTACAAAGTAGTGACAGCCGGACCATGGTAGAAACCTATTTTCCGTGGATTTGCGGCTTGCATATCCTGCTGGATTACTTCATAGACCAGGAGGAAGACCGAGGGGGAGGCGACTTGAATTTTACCTTTTATTATTCCGATCAAAGAGAGATGATAAACCGTTTCAAGATATTTATCCGCGAAGCACATAGCAAGGCCAGTCGGCTACCGCAGCCCGATTTTGCAAAAACTGTTATAGAAGGACTTTTGGCCATGTACCTCACTGATCCCAAGGTTAAAAAACAAGGAATTTTTAAGCTGGCTCAAGATTTAATAGGTGAATCGGGTTGGGGAGCCCGCTGCACCTACCATATTTGTTCAATAGTACGCAGGGTATTATAGAAACCAGGAGTTTGTTAAAGGCTATGCTTGGAAATTTCAAGCATAGCCATTTTAAATAAAAAATTTATCTTGTTAATTAGAGGAATATTGAAAGCGATGTCGAAAAAAATGTATTGGAGAGTATTAGGTTCTTATTAATACCGAAACGGAAGGAGGATAGGATTCATAGCATTAGTTGATGTTTATTCGAGCAAAATATGGTAACAAGGTATGTAGTTAATGTTTATTGGTATGATTCGAAATATCGGATCTAATCTGCTGACAATGAGACCATCTCTCTGCAACAATTTTTAATTAGATGAAGGAGGTTGCCTTAATGACACCTGCACAAACAAGTTTGATTATCCTGGTGGTAGTTATGGTGTGTTACATCACTGAAATAGTACCCCTGGCAGTAACTGCGATTGGCTCCTGCGCCGCAGCAGTATTCTTTAAGGTTGTGCCGGCTAGCACCGCCTGGAGTGGATTATCAAGTGATACCAACCTGCTTATCGCTGGTATGATCGTGGTTGGTCTGGCGATGTTTGAAACCGGACTGGCTGAGAAAATAGGCAAGACGATTGTTAGTGTTGCCGGAACCGGCGAAGTAAAACTTATGGTTGCAATTATGCTGGTAACCATGGCATTATCAGGATTCTTAAACAATACCGCCACCACCGCAATGATGGTGCCGGTATTAGCCGGTATTATTGCTACTTCCGGCGGTAAAATTCACGAAAAATTCGTTATGATGCCATTAGCTCTGTCAGCCGTCACCGGCGGTATGCTGACTCTGGTTGGATCAACCCCCACCGTTATTGTACAAGGTGTCCATACGGCAGCTGGTTTGCCAGCGTTTGGTTTCTTTGAATTTGCTCTCGTAGGCGCACCAATCTGCGTAGGTTTACTTATATATAATTTTACAATCGGCCGCTGGCTGGCTGTTAAGATGTATGGACCTAACCCTGAGCATTCAGATTATATGAATAATATGGTAGCCAATGCAGCTAAACCAGGTGAAGAAGTAGTAGAAAGAGATAAAACCAAGATGGCTATATCCGGTCTTATATTAGCCGGTTGTGTATCAGGCTTTATTCTAACCAATACCAAAGTTCTGCCGCTGGGCACTATCGCCATGATCGGCGCCCTGACCTGTGTAGTTACTGGATGTATCAGTGAAAAATCTACTTACAGACAGATGGACTGGACTACCGTACTGGTATTGGGCGGCTCCATTGGATTCGCGGCTGCTTTGGATAAGAGCGGCGGCGGAAAACTTTTAGCCGATGCGGTAATAAACTTCTTCGGTGATGCTATAACTCCCTTTATACTAATGGCCGCTATTGCTTTCATAGGCATGTTCCTGACCCAGTTTATGTCCAATACAGCAGCTACAGCCATGCTGGCCCCAATAGGTCTGGCCTTGGCACAGGGACTGGGTGTTAATCCCCTGCCGGTAGGAATGGCCTTATGCTGTGCTACTGCAGCTTCATTCGCCACCCCGGTGGCTACTCCGCCCATGACTCTGGTATTAGGACCTGGCGGGTACAAGTTCTTTGATTACATTAAATGGGGCGGCCTGTATAATATAATATCATACTTAATGGTTATTGCTCTGGTACCTATATTCTGGCCGTTTTAATTTAAGTTTCAATAAATAAATTCATAATAATTGAAAAGACTAATGCCCCTGGAACTGTAAAACAGTTTCCAGGGGCATTAAATCATATACCCAAGATTATATTTTAATAATTATTCGAATCTGGTTTAATAAGAGGGCGATATACCGAAGCATATAATGCTGCTTGATAATTGAGGGGCAGTCCTGTCGGTGGGGTTGATAGTTTTATTTAATTAACATATAGGAATATAGCAGCATGGTGCCTATTGCCCAGGCAATGCACATATTAAAGATTATCCTTCGAGCGTAAGCCATATCCTCACCGTTCATGTGTTTTAATAAATGCATCCCCAGTAATATCCCGACCCCTGCGCCAAGAAAGGACGTAAATAGAAACTTTTTAGAATTTAAACGCTTCCAGCTGAAACGGGCCCTTATTTTATCTGATAATACGGCCACAAAACCAGTAATATTAATAAATATAAGATAATAGTAAAAATACTTCAATAAAAATGTTCCTCCTTAATGTTATCTATTTAACAGATTCTCTGAACCTGAAAATGATTATTTTTCATAAAAGAAAAACTAACCGAGGAACATCTGTATAAGCAGGGAAAGCATTTCTTTTTCACGCTCAAAAGCAGCCGCCAAACAGCCCCCGTACCATCCGCCTATAATCAGGAAAAAGATAATAATACCCCTTGCTATGTACCAGGGTAACTCTCCTTCGAAGCCCAGTCTGTCAAGGTTACGCAAAGCGTAAATAGTTAAAAGTGATCCTAAAAAAGCGCCTGCTAATGCCATAGGTCCAAATTGCCATTGATTCCAGCTAAAATATTCCACTATATCATACTCCCAAATAGAATAATTAAAATACCTTCAATATATAATTATATCCAGAGGTACTCTGAAAATCAACATAAAAAGACGGCCCTATCAAGATCTTAAAAAGGATAGGGCCGTCGTTATTAAATGTGTCTTATTTACAACTATTAATTATTAAAACGGCCAGAATATAGGTACCAGAGCAATAACTATTAAATATGAAATTACATTATACAGGCCGCCCCATTTAATGTAATCAAAGAACTTGTATCCACCGGGCCCCAATACCAGAGTCATGGGCGGAGTCGCCACCGGAGTGGAGAATGAAGCTGCAGTAGCACAGCATAAGGCCATTCCTACCGGCAGGGGATTAACGCCCAGTCCCTGTGCCAAAGCCAGACCGATTGGAGCCAGCATGGCTGTAGCTGCTGTATTGGACATAAACTGGGTCAGGAACATGCCTATGAAAGCAATAGCGGCCATTAATATAAAGGGAGTTATAGCATCACCGAAGAAGTTTATTACCGCATCGGCTAACAGCTTTCCGCCGCCACTCTTATCCAAAGCAGCCGCAAATCCAATGGAGCCGCCCAATACCAGTACGGTAGTCCAGTCCATCTGTCTGTAAGTAGATTTTTCACTGATACATCCAGTAACTACACAGGTCAGGGCGCCGATCATGGCGATAGTGCCCAGCGGCA